>CAYGZN010000031.1:0-14556 GCA_964354355.1 uncultured Burkholderiaceae bacterium
GTGCGTGTCGAGCAGGATCACTTCAGGGCCTTCCAAAGCCCGGTGTCGACCGGCTCGACGATGTCGCCGAGGATTTTCGCCCTGCCCTTGTGCAACCCAAACAGCGACTTCGTCCTGGGCGGCCGGTGCGGACGCAATTCCGCCACGGGCCTGCCGTTCTTGGTCACGACGATCGTTTCACCGGTGCGCGCGACCTGGTCCATCAGGGCCAGGCACTTGGCCTTGAACAGGGACGCCTGGATGGTCGTCATGGAGCACCTCGCGGGTCGTATATGACCACTATTATGACCATGGTCAGAATTGTGGTCAACCGAGGCAGGCCTGCCTCCTGCGTGTGCAACGCGACGGGTCAACAAGCCGCTCGGGCAGTCGACAGGATCGTTCGCGCCGGGCCGCAGTCAGCTCATCCCCGGGCCGGGCCGGGAACAACCGGGGCTGCGAGCAGGCGTGGGGACCCAGTGGCGGAGAGGGTGGGATTCGAACCCACGTTAGGGTTGCCCCTAAACCAGATTTCGAGTCTGGCGCATTCGACCACTCTGCCACCTCTCCGGGTCGGGGCGCGGCCACCCGCCCTGTGAGCCGGGCGACGCGTGCGCGAGCAATCGAGCGGCGGATGATAGCACGCAGGCCTGCGCACCCCGGCGGTGCGCAGGCGCGTGAGCGAAGGGCGCCGTCTGTCGCCTGCGGCCGACACAATCCGTTGTATCGACACCGGATGCGGCTTTCCGGGGAGCCGGGGACGCATCGGTTGAGCTAGCGTAGGGCCATGAAGTTCCGAACGCACCTCACCGCACTGTCCGCGATCGCGCTGCTTACGCCGATCGCGGCCGTCGCCGGCCTGTTCGAGCCGACGCTGGACAACCTGCTGCGCGCGCTCGGTCCGCTGGCCGGCGTGGTCGCCGCACTGGCGGTCATCGGCGCGCTGCCGCGCCGCCGCCGCTGACACCAGCATTCCCGCAGTCACCTGGATGCCGAAGGTCATGCGCCGGCTGGCACGGGCCTGTCCGGGCACCGATGCCGAGTTCGTCGTCGACTCCAGCGAGAACATGCGCGAGCAGCTGCGGCGCGGCGAGCTCGATCTGGCCTTCCTGGCCGGACCGCTGACCGATCCGGCGATCACCACGCGGCCGCTGTCACGCACGGCGATGGCCTGGGTCGCAAGCCCTGCGTTCGATCTGCCGGCCGGTACGCTGGGGCCCGCCGACCTGGCCGATGTGCCGATCATCAGCAACGCGCGCGGCGGCTTTCTTCACGGGCTGGCGATCGCACCACCGAGCCTGACTGCGCGCGATCTGGCCGACGGCAGCCTGCGACTCGTCGACACGGCGCCCGAGCTGCCCTGCCTCGACTACTTCGCCGCGCTGGCCGCAGGCGCGCCGTCGCCTGCGGTGCGTGCCGTGCTCGACGCGGCCCTGGACGCCATCGCTGCCGAGCCGCACCCCGACATTCACATCGGCGAGCCGATCCCGCTGCGCGAATGACGAGCTGGCATGCTCGCTCTATCGGCATGCATATGATTCGTCGATCGAACTCGGGCGGCACAGGCCATGACCGAACGAAACTCTTGACCAGTCGGGGCCCTCGCCAATAACCTGAGCTGCCTGCGCTTGGATTCGAACAGGGCTCGGACCCCGCGGCGCTCATCGGCAGCATCACAGTCAGGGAGACAGAACATGCGCGTCCTGTTGTTCGCTGCGGCAGCAGCCGTCGCCGTAACAGCCACGGCGCCCGCGCGCGCCGCCGATCTTCGGGTGGCCTACTCGTCGGATGTCGTGACGCTCGATCCGGGCAATCACCGCAGCCGCGTCACCGAGAGTGTGCTGCTCAACGTCTACGACGCCATCGTCACGCGCACCGACGACATGCGAGTCGTGCCCGAAATCGCGGAAAGCCTGACGCAGGTCGACGCAACGACCTGGGAGGCGAAGCTGCGCCGGGGCATCCGGTTCCACGACGGCAGCGAGCTGACGGCCGCGGACGTCAAGTTCACCTTCGACCGGCTCACCAAAGCCAACGCAATGGACGGCAAGACGAGCCCCCGGCAGAGCCTGGTCGGCCCGCTGGCCGACACGGTCGTCGTCGACTCGCACACGGTGCGCTTCAAGCTTGCCAAGCCCTGGCCCATCTTCGCAGCGTACCTGCCGTTCAACCAGGTGGTCAGCAAGGTCTTCGTGGAGAAGGTGAAGACCGACGGCATGGCGACTCAGGCGATGGGAAGCGGCCCGTTCAGGCTCGTGGAGTGGCGCCGCGGCGACTCGGTGATCCTAGAGCGCTTCAAGGACTACTACGGGGGCGCCACGGACATTCCGCCCGTCGGCCCGGCGCGCGTCGACCGCGTGATCTTCCGGATCGTGCCGGAGCCGTCGTCGCGCGTCGCGGCGCTGCTGGCAGGCGAAGCCGATCTGATCGACGAGCTGCCGCACGAGGCGATCAAGCAGATCGAGTCGAACCCGCGCACGCAGGTGCTTCGCACCAACGGCACGCGAAGCTTCTTCATCGACCTCAACAACACGAAGCCGCCCTTCAACGACGTGCGGGTTCGACAGGCGGCCAACCACGCGATCAACCGCCAGCTGATCATCGATCGGATCCTCAAGGGCCTGGCCGTTCCGCTGGCCACGCTGATCAGCCCTGATTCCTACGGCTACAACGCCAGCCTGAAGCCGTACCCGCACGACCTCGCCCGAGCGAAGACGCTGCTGGCCGAAGCGGGTTACCCCAACGGCATCGACGTGACGCTCGACGTCACCAACGCGTTCAAGGAGCAGGCCGAGGTGGTCGCGTCGATGCTCACGCAGGCGGGCATCCGCACCAAGGTGCAGCTCTGGGAAGGCACCGCGCTGTCGGACATGTGGAAGTCGCCGGACAAACACGACCGGCAGATGAACTTCCGCTCTTGGGGCGACGGCGCGCTCGACCCGGTCGGCATCTTCGTACCGGTGCTCAAGACCAACGATCGCGGCAACTTCTCCGGCTACAGCAACGCCGAGGTCGACCGCCTGCTGACGGCCGCGGACACCGAGGTCGACACCGAGAAGCGCTCGCGCGTGTACCAGGATGCGCAGGCCATCATCCATCGCGAAGCGCCGTTGCTCTACCTGTGGCTGCCGCAGGACGTCTACGGCGCCAGTCGCCGCCTGAAGGACTGGAAGCCCTCGCCCCGTGGCGTGATCAAGCTGCACGACGCAAGGCTCGAGTGAGCGCGATTCGGAACCGGGGCCGCCGGCAGCGATGAACCCCATCGCGCTGCTGGAGCGGCTGCTCCAGCTGATCCCGGTGCTGCTGGGTATCAGCCTCGTCGTCTTCTCGATGATGGCGCTGACCCCCGGCGATCCGGTCGATGTGATGCTGGGCGATTCGCTCGCCACGCCGGAGCAGCGTGCCGCCATGCGGCGCGACATGGGCCTCGAGGGGCCGCTGCACGAGCGGTTCCTGACCTTCGTGGGCAACGCGGTCACCTTCGAGTTCGGTAACAGCTTCCATCATCGCCGGCCGGTCGCCAACGTGATCATGGAACGCGTTCCGGCGACGGTCGAACTCACGCTCGTCTCGATGCTGCTCGCGCTCGTCGTCGGCATCCCGCTGGGCGTGCTGGCGGCGGTCAGGCGCGACACCTGGGTCGACCGGATGGCCACGGTGACGGCCCTGTTCGGAGTCTCGATGCCCGGGTTCTGGTTCGGCATCCTGGCGATCCTGGTCTTCGCGGTGCACCTAGGCTGGTTCCCGGTCTCCGGGCGCATCGGCTACTCGGCCGAGGTGCCGACGGTTTCGGGCCTCCTGCTGATCGACACGCTCATCGCAGGCAAGCCCGCCAGCTTCCTGGAGGCGCTTCGCCACCTGGCGCTGCCGGCGCTGACGCTCGGGCTGGCAATGGCGGCGCTGCTGGCGCGCGTGACGCGCTCATCCATGCTCGACGCCCTGCGCCAGGATTACGTCACCTTCGCACAGGCCAAGGGCCTGTCGCGCGCCCGTGTGCTGCTGCGCCACGCGCTGAAGAACGCGCTGATCCCGACGGTGACCGTCGCAGCCATCGAGACGGGTACGCTGCTCGGCGGCAACATGATCGTCGAGACGGTGTTCGGCTGGCCGGGGTTGGGCCGGCTGGTGGTCGAAGCGATCTTCACCCGCAACTACCCGATCGTGCAGGCTGCGGTCCTGCTGTACGCGGTCACCTACGTACTGCTCAACCTGGCGGCCGACGTGCTTTACACCGTACTCAACCCCCGAGTTCGGTTGTGAGCACGCGCATGCTGGCGCCGACCCCGGGTATCGACGCCGACAGCGGTCCCCGCAGCGAGGAGTCGATGCTGGCCGTCAGCGTCGCGACCTTTCTCGAGAACCGCACGGCCGTCGCTTGCGCGCTGCTCGTCGTGGCCTTCGCAGCCCTGGCATTGCTGGCGCCGTGGATCGCGCCGCACGATCCGCATGCCGGCGACCTGCTGCGCCGCCTGCAGCCCCCGGCCTGGATGGCCGACGGCGAGTGGGCCTACCCGCTCGGGTGCGACGCGCTGGGCCGGGACATCCTGAGCCGGCTGGTGTTCGGCACGCGGGTGTCGATGTTCATCGGCGTGGCGGTGGTGCTCGTGGCCACCGTGATCGGCACGCTGCTCGGATTGGCGTCCGGCTATCTGCGCGGCGCACTCGACGTCGCGGTCTCGCGCGTGGTCGACGTGCTGCTGGGTTTCCCGTACCTCATCTTCGCGATCGGGCTCATGGCGGTGATGGGACCCGGCCTGTCGAACATCATCCTGGTGCTGGTCATCAAGGAGTGGGTGCTGCCCTGCCGCGTGGTGCGCGCCGAGACGCTGGCAGCGCGCGAAATGGAGTACGTCGAGGCAGCACGCGCCCTCGGCGATTCCCGCGGACACATCATGTTCCGCGAGATCCTGCCCAACATCCTGTCGACCGTGGTCGTCGTCGCGACGTTCCGGATGGCGACGATCATCATCGTCGAGGCGAGTCTGTCGTTCCTCGGTCTGGGCGTGCAGCCGCCGACACCTTCCTGGGGCTCGATGATCGCGGACGGCAGGCAGTTTCTGCTGGACGCCTGGTGGGTCAGCACGCTGCCGGGCGTCGCGATCCTGGTGCTCGTGCTGGCGATCAACCTGGCCAGCCAGGGCCTTCGCGACGCGTTCGATCCGGGGCTGCGCACATGAGCGCGCCGCTGCTGTCGATCCGCGGGCTGAGAACCGTGTTCCCCACGCGCGCGGGTGTGGTGCACGCCGTAGACGGCGTGGACCTCGACGTGAACGATGCCGAGTGTGTCGGCGTGGTCGGCGAGTCCGGCTCGGGCAAGAGCGTGACATTCCAGTCGGTGCTCGGGCTGGTCAAGCCGCCCGGACGCATCGAGGCGGGCCGGATCCTGTTCGACGGGCGCGATCTGGCACGCTGCACCGCGCAGCAGATGCGCAGCGTTCGGGGTGGCGACATCGCGATGACGATGCAGGACGCGCTCACCGCGCTGAACCCGGCCTTCACTGTCGAGACACAGATCGTGGAAACGCTGCAGGCGCACGTGCCGTCGATGCGCACGCGGGCGGCCGCGCGGGCCCGGGCGATCGAGTTGCTGGCGCGCGTCGGAATCCCCGACCCGGCGATCCGCCTGAAGCAGTATCCGCACCAGTTCTCAGGCGGCATGCGCCAGCGCGTGATGATCGCAATCGCACTGGCCTGCGGTCCCAGGCTGCTGATCGCCGACGAGCCGACGACGGCTCTGGACGTGACGATCCAGGCGCAAGTGCTCGAACTGCTGGCGCGCATGCGCGTCGAATCCGGAATGGGCATGGTGCTGATCAGCCACGACCTCGGCGTCGTCGCCGAGCAATGCGACCGGGTCGCCGTGATGTACTGCGGCCAGGTCGTCGAGGCCGGGCCGACCCGCGACGTGATCGCCAGGCCGCTGCACCCCTACACCCAGGGGCTGTTGCGCTCGCTGCCCAGCCTCTCCGACCCGGACCGCCCGATCCAGCCGATCGACGGCCAGGTTCCGGACCTGCTCGGCCCGCCGGCGACGTGCCGCTTCATGCCGCGCTGCCCGCGTGCCGCTGCGGCCTGCGAAACACGAGTCCCGCTGCTGCCGGCAGGCGCCGGGCGCAACGTCCGTTGCGTGAGGACGGCCGGGTGAGCCCGCCGCCGGTTTCGTCGCACGGGGGCGCACGGCAAGGCGCCGTGGGACGGCTCGGCGGGTCGGTGACCGGTGACGATGTCGCGCCGCTCGTGAGCGTGCGTCGACTCAGCAAGGCTTTCGACCTGCGCCACGGCTTGCGTCGCCTCCTGCAGCCGGCGGCCGGGCACACCGTGCTTGCCCTGGATGCCGTGACGCTGGACATCCGCCGGGGCGAGACGCTCGGCGTGATCGGCGAGAGCGGGTGCGGCAAGACCACGCTCGGGCGCACGATCCTGCGCCTGCACGAGCCGACCGGCGGCCAGGTCCTCTTCGGCGGCACCGATCTGGCGACGCTCGATCCAGCGGGGCTCAAACGCATCCGCCGGCACATGCAGATCATCTTCCAGGATCCATACGCATCGCTGAATCCCCGTCGCAACGTCGAGCAGATCGTCAGCCGCGGGCTGCGCATCCACGGCGACGTGCCGCCACCCGAAGTGCGCGATCGAACCGAAGCGATGATCACGCGCGTGGGCCTGTCCCCGGCGCACCTTCGCCGCTACCCGCACCAGTTCTCCGGCGGCCAGCGCCAGCGCATCGGCATCGCGCGCGCGCTCGTGACCGGCCCCGAGTTCGTCGTCTGCGACGAGCCGGTCTCCGCGCTGGACGTGTCGATTCAGGCGCAGATCCTGGCGCTGCTCGCACAGCTCAAGCGCGAGTTCGGTCTGACCTACCTGTTCATCAGCCACGACCTGTCCGTCGTGGCGCACGTCAGCGACCGGGTCGCCGTGATGTACCTGGGCGAGGTCGTCGAACTCGGCCCGGCGCGAACGCTGCTGAAGGAGCCGGCGCATCCCTACACGCGTGCGTTGCTCGCCGCAGTCCCGCGCATCGACGGTTCGGGCGGTGCCCGCCAGCGCCTGACCGGCGACCTGCCCTCGCCGCTGCGCCCCCCGCCCGGCTGCCGATTCCACACCCGCTGCCCGCTGGCGATGGCAGAGTGCCGCAATGTCGCGCCGGGCTTCCGTCAACTCGGCACCGAACACTCGGTGGCGTGTCACCTGTACGCCGATCGAGCCGGAGATCGAGTCGCATGAGCGCTGATGCCATCCGAACCGCCGTGCCGCTGACGCTGCGGGGCGACGCCTACGCGCGCGGCCGCGCGCAGGCCGCGCAGTGCCCGGACATGATCGAGCACGTCCGGCACGCGATTGTGCACCGGCTGTCGGAAACCGCCGCCGCGCTGCGCCGGCCGGACGTGCGCGCCTTCATCGACGTGCAACGCGCGATCACTGCAGCCTCGTACCCGGAGATCGTCGAGGAGATCCGCGGCATCGCCGACGGATTCGGCGTCGACCCCGCGACGCTGTTCGACTACCTGCACTGTTCCAGCGCGACGGATCTGGCCGAACTGGACGAGCACGGCCCGGACGGTTGCACGTCGATTGCGATCACCGCGCAGGGCGGCGGCGCGCTCGTCGCCAAGAACCGCGACTACCGCCCCGAGCACATCCCGATCCAGCGCCTCATGCGGCACGAGGATCCCGCCTGGGGCGGACGCGCGCTGCTGGTGCTCGGGTCGCTCGGCAGCCCCGGCAACTTCTCCTCGGGCATGAACAGCGACGGGCTGGCAGTCGCCGACACGGCGAGCCGCACCACCGACATGGGGCCGGGACTGCACCGCTACTTCCTGCTGACCTGGCTGCTGGTGCACTGCCGCAGCGTCGACGAAGCGGTCGCGGCGATTCGCCGCACGACGCACACTGGCAGCGGCCTGCTGCTGGTCGGCGACGCCGGCGGCGCGGTCGCCGCCGTCGAACTGGGCCATCGCAGGATCGGCTTCGAGTTCAAGTCGAGCGGGCGCGTCGCGCGCACCAACCACTTCGTCACGCCGGCGATGGTGCCGACCAATCTGGAGGTCGCCGGCAGCGCCGCGAGCGGCGACAATTCCCGGCGCCGCTTCAGGTCTCTGACGGCACTCGTCGAGGCGATGCCGGCGACACCCGATGTGCATGACGTTCGCGGCCTGCTCACTTACCACGGCGACGAGGGTGGCGAAGCGCTCTGCCGCCACGGCGGCGATCACCTGTCTGCAACGATCTCGGGCGCGATCTGGGATACCGCGCGGCGACAGGTTTCGATGGCCTCCGGCAACCCCTGCCAGTCGCCCTGGCTGCACGCCGCGCTCGGCCCGGGCGGCGAGCCGGCCGCATCTGCCTGACCGACGAGACCCCTCACGCTGGAGCCCCCGATGACCGTCAAGACGATCCTGTGCCCGACCGGCCACCTCTCGTTCACCCCGCTGGAGAAGGACAGCTTCCTGCACGGCTGCACGCTACGGCCCGACTACGTGATCGCGGACGCCGGCTCGTGCGACATGGGGCCCCGGCCCCTCGGGGCGGATCAGCACGTGAGCCTCGAGGCATGGCAGCGGCAGGACCTGGAGGTCATGCTCGTCGAGTCCCGCCGGCTGGGCGCGCCGATGGTCATCGGCTCCGCGTCGGACACCGGCACCGATCGCGGCGTCGATCAGTTCGTGCGGCTGATCCGCGAAATCTCCGCCCAGCATCGGCTCGCGCCGTTCCGTCTCGCCGCGATCTACTCGGAGCAGTCGATCGACTCGCTGCGCCAGCGACTGAGCGCCGGCGCCCGGATCGAGGGCCTGGACGGCCGCCCCGACGCGGACCAGGGCGTGCTCGAGCGCACGACACGTGCGGTCGCGGTGATGAACGCAGAGCCGATCCGGGCGGCGCTGCGCGCCGGCGCCGACGTCGTGATCGCCGGCCGCTCGAGCGACTGCGCGATCTTCGCGGCGCCGCTGCTGGAAGCCGGCTTCTCGCCGGCGGTCTCGTACTACACGGGCAAGCTGATGGAGTGCGCGTCGTTCTGCGCCGAGCCCTACATGGGCAAGGAGTCCATCCTGGGCCGCATCGCGGGCGAGACCGTCGAGGTCACCGCGATGCACCCGGGCCAGCGCTGCACGCCGGCCTCGCTGGCCAGCCACTCGATGTACGAGCGCACCAACCCGTTTCGCGAATACGTCGCCGGCGGCTACGTCGACATGACGAACTGTCGATACGAGCAGGTCGCCGAGAAGACCACGCGCGCCTCGGGCCAGACCTTCGTGCCCTCGCCGACCTGCAAGGTCAAGCTCGAGGGCGCCGGCCTGGTCGGCCAGCGCCGACTCGCCGTGGTCGGGATCCGCGACCCCCACACCATCGCACTGATCGACAAGGCGATCGAGTGGGCCAGGGGCAAGCTCGTCGAACGCTTCGGTCCGTCCGGTTCCAACTACCAGGTCTTCTACCACCTGTACGGCCGCAACGCCGTGATGAAGGACCTCGACGCGAAGCCCGAACTCGCGCCTCACGAACTCGGCATCGTCATCGAGACGGTGCATCGCGACGGCAGGATGGCCGAGGAGATCTGCGCGCTGGCCACGCGAAACCTCTTCTACGCGCGCCTGCCCGAGACCAAGGGCACGGCCGGAGCGGCTGCGCTGATGTCCGACGAGATCCTAGTCGGCGAGCCCGGCTACGAGTGGACGCTGAACCACACCATCGAAGTGAGGGACCCCATGGAACTGTTCCGCACGCGCCTGTTCAACGTCGCAGCCGGCCGCATCGAGGAGGCCGCGTGATGACCCGCCTGCGCGAACTCGCCTCGACGATCCGCTCCAAGAACGCCGGCGTCGACCATGTCACCTTCGACGTCATCTTTCGCGACCGCGCGAACTTCGAGCGCGTGCGCGACAGCGGCGCGCTGGCTCGGGACAGGGTCGCCACGCTGTTCGGCGTGTCCGAGGAGCGCATCTCGCACCACACGGTCTTCGAGCCGGCCAACGCGATCAAGTTCACGATTCGCCGCCTGCGCCCGAGCGGCACGCCCGGGGAGACCGACGTCTTCGGCTCGCAGCAGTACGCGCCGCTCTTCGACGTGATGGTGCCCTGAGTGCGGGGCCGGCCGCGCCCCGAGCGGGGCGCTGGCCATTGCCCTGCATGCCGCGCCGGCCGGCGAGCCGGCGTCGATCGGCGCGCTACCGCGCCGCCGCCGCGGACAGCGCCGTCAGACCGCCCAGGTAGGGGCGCAGCGCGGTGGGGACCGCGATCGAGCCGTCCTCCTGCTGGAAGTTCTCCAGCACCGCGACCAGCGTGCGCCCGACCGCCAGGCCCGAGCCGTTGAGCGTGTGCACGAGTTCGGGCTTGCCCTGCGCGTTGCGAAAGCGCGCCTGCATGCGCCGCGCCTGGAATGCCTCGCAGTTGGACACCGACGAGATCTCGCGATAGGTGTCCTGCGCCGGCAGCCAGACTTCCAGGTCGTAGGTCTTGGCCGCGCCCGCGCCCATGTCGCCCGCACACAGCAGCATCACGCGATACGGCAGCTCCAGGCGCTGCAGCACGCGCTCGGCGTGGCCGACCATCTGCTCGAGCGCCTCGTACGACGCCTCGGGCCGCACGATCTGCACCATCTCGACCTTGTCGAACTGGTGCTGGCGGATCATGCCGCGCGTGTCGCGACCGGCCGAGCCGGCCTCGGACCGGAAGCACGGGGTGTGCGCGGTCAGGCGCATCGGCAGCGCGTCGGCCGGCACGATGTCGCCGCGCACGACGTTGGTCAGCGGGACTTCCGACGTCGGAATCAGGTACAGCGCGTCGGCACGCCCGCCGTCCTCGGTCGCGGCGCCCGGCTCGACGACGGACCCGCCCTTGAACACCGCGAACAGATCCTGCTCGAACTTGGGCAACTGGCCGGTTCCGCGCAGCGTGTCGGCGTTGACGATGTACGGGGTGTAGCACTCGGTGTAACCGTGCTCGGTCGTGTGCAGGTCGAGCATGAACTGGGCGAGCGCACGGTGCAGGCGCGCAACGGGGCCTCGCATCAGCACGAAGCGCGCCCCCGACAGCTTGGCGGCGGTCTCGAAGTCCAGGCCGAGCGCAGCGCCCAGATCGACGTGGTCGCGCGGCGTATACGCGAATCGCCGCGGCCCGTGACCGTCGGGGCTCCAGCGACGGACTTCGACGTTGTCCTCGCTGGAGGCGCCCGGCGGCACGCTGTCGTGCGGCAGATTGGGCAGGCCCAGCAGCAGGTCTTCCATCTGCGCCTGGATCCGCGCGTTGTGCTGCTCGCTGGCCGCGAGCTGCTCGCCGATGCCGGCGACTTCGGCCATCACCGGCGCGGTGTCCTCGCCGCGGCCCTTGAGCTGGCCGATCGAGCGGGACAGCGCGTTGCGGCGCGACTGCAGCGTCTCGGTCCGGGTCTGGACGGCCTTGCGCTCGGCCTCGAGCGCGCGAAACGCGGCGACGTCGAGCGTGGAGCCGCGTGCGGCCAGTCGCGCGGCAACCGCGTCGATGTCCTTGCGAAGAAGCTGGATGTCTAGCATGGCCGGTATTCTAGACGCCCGCCGGACGCGGGTCAGTCGCCCGCTGGGGCCCGGGCGTCGCGGCCCGTGCCGCCAGCCACCGCGCGAGCCTGCTCGTCCAGCTGGCGCAACCACGCGAGCTTCTCGGCGATCCTGCCCTCGAGGCCGCGCGCCGCGGGCCGGTACCAATCCGGCTCGTCCATGCCCTCGGGCATGTAGCGCTCGCCCGCGGCGTAGCCGTCCGCCTCGTCCTGAGCGTAGCGGTACTCGCGCCCGTAGCCGAGGCCCTTCATCAGCCGGGTCGGCGCGTTGCGCAGGTGCAGCGGCACCGCGCGGGACGCATCCTGCCCGACGAAGGCGCGCGCGGCGTTGTAGGCGGTGTAGGCGGCGTTCGACTTCGCCGCGCAGGCCAGGTAGATGACCGCCTGCGCCAGCGCGAGTTCGCCTTCGGGCGAGCCCAGCCGCTCGTACACCTCGGTCGCGTCGAGCGCCACGCGCAGCGCGCGCGGGTCGGCCAGGCCCACGTCCTCGACGGCCATCCGCACGATCCGCCGGGCCAGGTAGCGCGGATCGGCACCGCCGTCGAGCATGCGCACCAGCCAGTAGAGCGCGGCGTTCGGATGCGAGCCGCGCACGGTCTTGTGCAGGGCCGAGATCTGGTCGTAGAAGGCGTCGCCGCCCTTGTCGAACTGGCGCACGCGTTCGGCCAGCACCTGTGCCAGCTGCGCGGCACCCAGGCTGACGCCCGCGCGGTCGAACGCGCCGTGCGCGGTCGCGGCCAGCTCGAGGTTGTTCAGCAGCCGGCGCGCGTCGCCGTCGGCCGAGTCCACCAGCAACCGGGTCGCCTCCTCGTCGAGCGCCAGGCCGTTGAGGTGGCCGGCACAGGCGCGCGACAGCAGCTCGCGCAGCTCGGCCTCCTCGAGACGCTTGAGCACGTAGACGGCCGCACGCGACAGCAGCGCGTTGTTGACCTCGAACGACGGGTTCTCGGTCGTGGCACCCACGAAGGTGAACAGGCCCGATTCGACGTGCGGCAGGAAGGCGTCCTGCTGCGCCTTGTTGAAACGGTGGACCTCGTCGACGAACACGATCGTGCCGCGCGGGCCGTGGCGCCCTGCCCCTTCGCCCGATTCGACCCCGTCGCCCGTGCGCGCGGCCTCGACACCGGCTCGCTCGGCGCGGGCCGTCTCGACCGCCTCGCGGATCTCCTTGACCCCGGACAGCACGGCCGAGATCGCCACGAACCTGCAGTCGAACTGCTGCGCCAGCAGCCGCGCGAGCGTGGTCTTGCCCACCCCGGGCGGGCCCCAGAGGATCATCGAGTGGGGACGACGGCCGTCGATCGCCGCACGAAGCGGCCGCCCCGGGCCCAGCAGATGGCGCTGGCCGACGACCTCGTCCAGCGTGCGCGGCCGCATGGCCTCGGCCAGCGGCACGGCCATCGACGGATTACTCGACGACGTCGACACCCTTGGGCGCGGTGAACCTGAACAGGCCCGCGTCGATCGAGGGATTGCGCTCCAGCGCACGAAACGTGAACCGGGTGACCTGGCTGAACGCGTCGCGCACTTCCATCGCCTCGGGCAGCCCGTTGCGAAAGCCGATCTGGATCCTCTCGAAGCCCGATTCGCGCGACTTGGGCAGCGCCTCGAGCCACTCCAGCCCGTCGCGCGGGCCCAGCTCCTTCAGCGTGAAGCTCGCCTCGAGGTCGTTGGAGCCGAACAGGATCGCCGCGGGGGTCGCGCTGATGGCGTCGCCCACCTTGCGGACCGTGACCTGCTTGAGGTCCTTGTCGTAGAAGTAGAGCTTCTCGCCGTCGGTGACGATCAGCTGCTCGAACGGACGCACGACGTCCCAGCGGAACTTGCCGGGGCGGGAGAACGCGAAGGTGCCGCTGGAGGACTCGCCGGCGCGGCCGTCGGCGCGGACCAGCTGCTGCGAGAACTCGCCGCGCGCCGTGCGCGTGCCGCTGGCGAATCCGCGCAGCTGCTCCAGCGCCGCGGCGTGGCCCGTGGCCGGCAGCGCGAGCGCGGCCGCGAGCAGCGCGCGGCGCAGCCACGCGGACCTGCAGAGGAATCGGTGCATCATGCCGCCGATGGTACCGCAGTCGCCGTGGGAGACCGGCGACCGCGGCGGCGGTCAGGTCGTTTCGCGCTGCGGGACCAGCAGGTCGCGGTTGCCGTTGGTGGCCATCGACGAGACCAGGCCGGACTTCTCCATCTGCTCGAGCAGCCGCGCGGCGCGGTTGTAGCCGATGCGCAGGTGCCGCTGCACCAGCGAGATCGACGCGCGCTTGTGCTGCAGCACGATCGCCACCGCCTGGTCGTACATCGGGTCGGCCTCGCCGTCGACGCCCGCTTCCTGCAGGGTCGTCTGCAGCCCGCCGAAGCCCACCGCGCTGCCGGTGTCGGCCTCCTCGGGCACCCCGCCCTCCAGGATGCCGTCGACATAGTCGGGCTCGCCGCCGCGCTCCTTCCAGTGCTGAACCACGCGGTGCACCTCGTCGTCGGCGACGAAGGCGCCGTGCACGCGCACCGGCAGGCCGTTGCCCGAGGCCATGTACAGCATGTCGCCCTGGCCAAGCAGCGTCTCGGCGCCCATCTGGTCGAGGATCGTGCGGGAGTCGATCTTGGAGGACACCTGGAACGCAATGCGCGTCGGGATGTTGGCCTTGATCAGGCCGGTGATCACGTCGACCGACGGCCGCTGCGTGGCCAGGATCAGGTGGATGCCGGCGGCGCGGGCCTTCTGCGCGAGCCGCGCGATCAGCTCCTCGATCTTCTTGCCGACCACCATCATCAGGTCGGCCAGCTCGTCGATGACGACCACGATGATCGGCAGCTTGCCCAGCGGCTCGGGCGCATCCGGCGTCAGCGAGAACGGGTTGGGGATCTTCTCCTCGCGCTTGTCGGCCTCGGCGATCTTGGCGTTGTAGCCCGACAGGTTGCGCACCCCGAGCTTGCTCATCAACCGGTAGCGCCGCTCCATCTCGGCGACGCACCAGTTCAGCGCGTGGCCGGCCTGGCGCATGTCGGTGACGACCGGCGCCAGCAGGTGCGGGATGCCCTCGTAGGTGCTCATCTCCAGCATC
>CAYGZN010000032.1:0-6583 GCA_964354355.1 uncultured Burkholderiaceae bacterium
GCCCAGGTCGTCGAACACCTTGATGAACACCAGCGACGCGCCCGCCACGTAGCCCGGCATCGCCAGTGGGAACACGATGCGCCGGAACAGCCGCCAGCCGTGGGCGCCGAGGTTCTGCGCCGATTCCTCCATCGCGACGTCGATGTTGTTCAGCGCCACCGACAGGTTCAGCAATATGAACGGGAAGTAGTGCAGCGTCTCGACGAACACGATGCCGTTGAGCCCCTGCATGATCGGCAGCGTGAACCCGAACCAGTCGTCCAGGATCAGGTTCAGCGAGCCCGACCGCCCGAACAGCAGTTGCAGCGCAGCGGCCCCGACGAACGCCGGCATGATCAGCGGCAGCACGCCCAGCGTCTGGATCACGATCGCCCCGCGGAACTGGAAGCGCACGGTCAGGTACGCCAGCGGCACCGCGACCAGTGTCGAGGCGAGCACCGTCGCCAGCGCGACGTACAGGCTGTTGGCGAACGACTCGCGCATCAGCGACAGCGAGAAGAACCCGGCGAAATGGGCCAGCGTGAACCCGCCGTCCGGGTCGGCGAAGGCGACCCAGATCACGGTCAGGACCGGGACGATCAGGAACGCGACCAGGAAGGCCGCGATCAGCAGCGCGACCCCGAGGATCGGCCAGCTGAAGCGGGGAGGCACGCCGGCCCGAGGCCTATTGCGCGAGCTTGCCCGCCTGGCGGGCCAGGTCGGCGGCGCGCTCGTAGTTGAGCCGCGCGTCCTTCGCCCAGTGCTCCTCGAGCGCGGTCATCCGCTTCTGCGATTCGGCGTCGCGCTTGGTCTCGCGGAAGATCTTCACGAACGAGTCGTCGCGCATCTTCGCCTCGTCGACCAGCGGGCTGAACGCCAGCTCGCGCGCTTCGGCCAGCAGCTTCGCACCCTGCGCGTTGGGCCGGGCCGCCAGCCGGGCGGCAGCTTCGTGGATCGCCTTGGTGGCCGCGGCCAGTTCCTTGTGACGGAACGTGATCGTGTGGTCGAACAGCGACGACACCAGGTAGTAGCGTCGCTCGGACAGGTCCGAGTCGAAGTTGACCTTGGCCCGGATCCTGCCTCCGTACGGGTCCGGGTAGCCCGCGGGGGCCGACTTGTAGGTCTCGGGCAGCACCGGCAGGCGGCTGATCTTCGGATCGAGCAGCAGCTTCTGGCCCTCGGGCGACAGCGTGAACTGGATGAAGCGCCGGCCCCATTCGGCGTTCTTCGCGCCGGCGACCAGGCCGATGTTGGCCGGCACGATCGCCGTCACGCTCGGGTAGACGAACTCGACCGGAAAGCCCGAGTTGCGCGCGGCCAGGCCGAAGAAGTCGATCACCAGCCCCAGCCCGTACTGCCCGTTGGACACCCCGTCGGGCACGCCGAAGCTGCGCTCGGTGATCGCCGCGGAGTTGCCGGCGATCTGCAGGATCTGCGCCCACCCTTTTGCCCAGCCTTCGCCCTGCAGGATCGTCTCGACCGTCAGGTGCGTGGTCCCCGAGCGCGACGGCGAGGACACCGCCACATGGCCGAAGTACGCGGGCCGCGCCAGGTCAACCCATTCGCGCGGCTCGGGCAGCTGGTTCGCCTTCAGGTAGCGCGTGTTCCACATGATCCCGTAGCCCGCCAGCGCCTGGCCGCGGTAGTAGCCCTGCGGGTCGTTGATCGGATAGTTGCCGATCCGGTCCGGGATGCCCTTGACGCCCGGGTCGTACTTCTCGAGCAGGCCGTCCTTGGCGAGCACCTCGAACGCATCGGGTGCCGACGCCCAGAAGACGTCTGGCCGGCTGCCAGCGGGCGTTTCGCGCGTGAAGGCGACCGCGGCCGACGTGCCCTTGTTCAGCACCTCGAGCCGCGCGCCCGGGTTCGCCTTCTCGAAAGCCGACTTGTAGGCCGACGTCAGTTCCTTGGGAAATGACGTGATCACGGTCACGGTCTGGGCCGAGGCCGCCGGGACGAAGGCGGCGGCGGACAGCGCCGCAACGAGCGCCACCGATGCAAACGCCGCGGAAGCTGGAGTCGAACGGGTCATCGTGGAATCTCCTCGCATCGGCCGCGCGTGTGCGCAGCGGCGATGCGCTTCGGGCGCACGTTACCGAGGCTGGTACGGAATGGCAACTCGGCCGCGCGACACTCGGACGCGCGCACTCGTCCGCGCGCGCGTCGCGCGCGATTCGTGGTGCGCAGCCGGCACCACGCTGCGGGCCGCCGGTTGCGAGCGGCGCGATCCCGGTACACTGGCATCGGCTCGGCCACAGGCGCCGGCAGCGCGCACCCGCTGCGCGCACCGGCACGATGCAGCGGCCGGCCCACCCCGAGGAGACCGACATGATTCCCGCCCTGCACCAGCACGCTCTCGGCGACGTCCTGCGCCGCACCGCGGCCCGCCTGCCTGACAAGCCGGCGATCCTGTGCGGCGCCACCTCGTGGACCTACCGCGAGTTCGACCGCGTCTGCAACCGGCTGGCCAACGGCCTGGCGGCGGGGCGCGCAGGGCTGCCGGTGGTCGCGGGCGACCGGGTGGCGGTGCTGTCGCGCAATTCGCACGTCTTCGCCGCGCTGCGCTTCGCGCTGGCGCGGCTGGGTGCCGTGCTGGTGCCGATCAACTTCATGCTCAACGCCGACGAGGTCGCGTACATCCTGCGCCACGCGGGCGCGAAGCTGTTGTGCGTGGGCCCCGACCTGGTGGCGCTGGCCGAGCACGCGGTCACCCGCGACACCCACGTCGAGCGCATCGTGTGGCTCGACGGCGAGGAACCGGCCGATCCGCCGCACGGCATGACCACGTTCGCGCAGCTGCTGGCCGAGCGCGACGCCTCGCCCGCCGTCGACGTCGCGCCACGGGCGCTGGCGCAGATCATCTACACCAGCGGCACCGAGTCGCTGCCCAAGGGCGCGATGCTGACCCACGAGGCGGTGCTGTGGGAGTACGTCAGCTGCGTGATCGAGGGCGAGATCGCCGAGTCGGACCGGATGCTGCACGCGCTGCCGCTGTACCACTGCGCGCAGCTCGACGTATTCCTCGGGCCCGCCGTGTACGTCGGCGCGACCAACGTGATCACCGGCAAGCCCGTGCCCGAGAACATCCTGCACCTGCTGGCGCATCACCGGATCAACTCGTTCTTTGCGCCGCCGTCGATCTGGATCGCGCTGCTGCGTGCGCCGGCCTTCGACGCCACCGACCTGTCCGCGCTGCGCAAGGGCTACTACGGCGCGTCGATCATGCCGGTCGAGGTGCTCAAGGAAATGGCGCGCCGCCTGTCGCGGGTGCGCCTTTGGAACTTCTACGGCCAGACCGAGATCGCACCGCTGGCGACCGTGCTCAAGCCCGAGGACCAGCTGCGCAAGGCGGGTTCGGCGGGGCGCGCGGTGATCAACGTCGAGACCCGCGTGGTCGACGACGCGATGCGCGACGTCGCGATCGGCGAGGTCGGCGAGATCGTGCACCGCTCGCCGCAGCTGCTGCAGGGCTACTTCAACGACGCCGAGCGCACCGCGGCGGCGTTCGACGGCGGCTGGTTCCACAGCGGCGACCTGGCCACGATCGACGCGGAGGGCTACATCACGGTCGTCGACCGCAAGAAGGACATGATCAAGACCGGCGGCGAGAACGTCGCCAGCCGCGAGGTCGAGGAAATGGTCTACCGGCTGGTGCAGGTCTCCGAGGTGGCGGTGGTCGGCCTGCCGCACCCGTACTGGATCGAGGCGGTGACCGCCTGCGTGGTGCTCAAGGCCGGCCAGTCGCTGACCGAGGCGGACGTCGTTGCCCACTGCCGCGCGAACATGGCGCACTTCAAGGTGCCCAAGAAGGTGGTGTTCGTCGAGAACCTGCCCAAGAACCCCAGCGGCAAGCTGCTCAAGCGCGAGCTGCGCGCGCGCTTCGAGGGGCTGGCGCGGGACGCGTAGGCGCCGGTGGGCGCGCAGCCCGCGCGGCACCGGTTCGACGCGGCCGCGCGCGTTCGGTTCGAGGTCGCGTCGCGAAACGCCTGGTTCGATCTCAAGCCGATCCTCGATCGCTACCGCGGCGCGGCCGGAGGCGTCCGTGGTTGATCGCGACCTCGCGGGTTTTCGCAACATCGTGGTTCATGGCTACGAACGGCTGGATCTGCGTATCGTTCGAGACGTGCTGGCGAATCGACTCGACGACCTGCTCGCCTTCGGGCAGGCGATCAGGGTCGTGCTGGAGGGCGAGCAACCACCGAGTGCTTGAGCGGGTAGCCCAGGGGCGACCGGTCGCGCCGACCCGACCTGGGCACGATGCCCACAGGCGCGCGAACGTGACGCCCGCTCGAGCGGGGAGTTCTGCACGCAGTTGAGCCCGCTTAAGGTGGCGTTAATGTTGGGCGAATAGCCTGACCAGGTGAGTGCGCCTGCATCTCCCCTTTTCGAGAGCATGGGCGGTGCGGTGTTGCCGTCCGTGCCGGGCCGAACCCGGGCCGTTTCTGCGGCATCGGCCGTTGCGATCGGTCCGACGGCCTGGTGGCTGATCGCGGCGGTCACGCTGCTGCACGTCGTGCTGGCCGCCGTGCTTCCGCTTTCGCCGCAGGAGGCCTACTACTGGCTGTGGAGCCGCGACCTCGCCTGGTCGTACTTCGATCACCCTCCGCTCGCCAGCTACAGCATTGCGCTCAGCACCGCGCTGTTCGGCACGAGTGCCTTCGGCATCAAGATGGCGGCGGTCGGCTGGTCGCTGGCGCTGAACGTCGTCTGGGCGCGCCTGATCGCCGACGTGTCCAGCGATCGCCGGGTGCTGTGGTGGTCACTGCTTGCGTTGAACCTGGTCGGGGTCCACCTGGCCTACGGCGTGGTGATCGCCCCCGATGCGCCGCTGCTGTTCGCGTGGACGGCGACCGTATGGTCCGTGTGGCGGGCGGCCGCGACGAATGTCGGCCGCTGGTGGTACGCCGCGGGGCTCTTCTTCGGGCTGGGCCTGCTGTCCAAGTACTCGGCGGTTCTGCTGCTGCCCGCGATCGGCCTGTTCCTCGTCGTTTCGCGCCGGCAGCGCCACTGGCTCGCGCGCCCCGAACCCTACCTTGGCCTCGCGCTTGCCCTGCTCCTGTTCGCACCCGTCGTGGCGTGGAACGCGCAGAACGGCTGGGCGTCGTTCGCGTTCCAGAGCACCCAGCGCGCTGCCGGGATGGGCCGCTGGCATCCGAGCGCCCTCGCGCAACTCGTCGCGACGCAACTCGTCGTGGTTTCGCCTTACCTGCTGGGCATCGCCCTGATGACCTGGTTCGGCGCGTGGCGCCGCTGGCGTGAGCTGCTGCAGGATGACGCCCGCCTGCTGCTGGTCCTGAGCGCCACGATTCCCCTGCTGGTCTTCGCCGCCGTTGGCTTGCGCTCGATGGTGAAACCCAACTGGATGGCGCCGGCGTACGGGGCGCTGATCATCCTGGCGATCCAGGCGAGGGTGGCCACCGGTGTGCCGCGCTCCCTGAAGATCGGCCTGGCCAGCTCGGGTGCTCTGCTTCTCGCGGCGGGCCTTGCCGTCGTATGGCCGAACGCGCCGCTCGGCGACTTCAACTCGTGGAGCGGCTGGCCCGAAGCGGCGCGCCGGGTCGAGGATCTGCAGCGCGCGCTCGCAAAGCGCGGCGAGCGTTCGTTCGTCTTCTCGACCGACTACCAGAACAGCTCGCTGCTGGCGTTCCACCTGTCCGGACATCCCCGAACCTACGCCCAGGACATCTACGGCGAGCGAGCGCTGCAGTTCGACTACTGGCCGCCGGAGGAGACGCTGGCGGGCGCCACCGGGATCCTGGCGCTGGACGACCGGCACGGCGAAGTGGCGCCGCCGGGGGCGCTCGCCCGACTGTGCGAAGCGTTGACCAAGGTGGATACGATCGAGGTCTCGCGCGGAACGACGTCGATCCGGCGCATCGACCTCTATCTCTGCAGCGGCTACAAGGGACACCCCCGACGCGTGGGGCCGCGCTGATGAGGAACGACATCCCCCACGACATCCACCCCGACATCCTGACCGCGACGCTCGAGCGGCCTCAGCCCGCGTCGGCCCTCCCGCTGCCGGTGTCCGGGTCGATCGCCCGCAGGGCGCCGGTGCGTGAGGCGCCGGGGGCCGAGCTGTCGGTCATCGTGCCGACCTTCGACGAGGCAGCCAACGTGTGCACGCTGGTCGAGCGCGTCGCGCGCGCACTGGCGGGTGTCGAATGGGAGATCATCTTCGTCGACGACGATTCGCCGGACGCCACGGCCGAAACCGTCCGCGAACTGGCCCGCGCCGATCGGCGCGTCCGGTGCCTGCAGCGAATCGGCCGGCGTGGCCTGTCGTCCGCGTGCATCGAAGGTATGCTGGCCAGCGCCGCACCCTATGTCGCCGTGATGGACGCGGACCTCCAGCACGACGAGCGCATCCTGCCCGCGATGCTGGCGGCGCTCAAGGCCGACCGTGCCGATCTGGTCGTCGGCAGCCGCTACGCCGAAGGCGGCGGGGTCGGCAACTTCTCCAAGGAGCGCGCAACGATCAGTCGCATTGCGACTCGGCTCGCCCGCATGTCGGCAAGGGTTTCGGTCAGCGACCCAATGAGCGGGTTCTTCATGCTGCGCGCGGGCTTGCTGCACGACACGGTGCGAGGGCTATCGGCGATCG
>CAYGZN010000032.1:6683-14401 GCA_964354355.1 uncultured Burkholderiaceae bacterium
TTCATGCTGCGCGCGGGCTTGCTGCACGACACGGTGCGAGGGCTATCGGCGATCGGCTTCAAGATCCTTCTGGATCTGCTCGCGTCCGCGCCGCCCGGGATTCGGGTCGTCGAAATCCCCTACCGGTTCGGCGAGCGTCTCGCGGGGAGCAGCAAGCTGGATTCGCGAGCGGCCTGGGACTACCTTGTGCTGCTGCTCGACAAGACGGTGGGCCGTTACGTTCCGACACGCTTCCTGGTGTTCTCGGCCGTCGGCGCGGCGGGCGTCGTTGTCCACATGGCCCTGCTCGCCGCGCTCTACAAGAGCGGTGCGACGTCCTTCCTGTGGGGCCAGACCTGGGCCACCCTGTTCGCGATGACCTTCAACTTCGGCCTGAACAACGTGCTCACGTATCGGGACCGGCGGCTGAGCGGCATCGGCTGGGTGCGAGGGTGGATCAGCTTCGTGCTCGCCTGCAGCATCGGGGCGGCCGCCAACGTAGGCATCGCCGAGTACCTGTTCGCCCGGGACCAGTACTGGGCACTGTCGGCGATCGCCGGAATCCTGATCGGCGCCGTCTGGAACTACGCCGTCACCGCCGTCTACACCTGGAAGACTCGCTGAATTCGGATGGGGCGACCCGGGCCGCCAGCCCGCGATCCGATCGGGTCACTTCACCTGGATCTGGTTCAGGTACTCCAGCAGCGCCATGATGCGCGTGCGCACGTACACGGCCTGGTTGTAGGGCAACTCAGGCAGAGCCTCGGCCGCCTGGATCGTGTAGTCGAGGCCCCAGACCGGCATGTCGCGCGTGCCGTGGCCCTTGCCGGCGCCCTCGATGGCCTCGTAGGTCCGGCTGACCGGAAAGACGCCGCCGTTGCGCCGCGCCATCGTCGTCAGGTCCGGCAGGGCGCGCTTGAGCTGCTCCGCGTACGGCCCGCCGCCCTTGCCGTCCGCGCCGTGGCAGACCGCGCACTTGCTGTCGAACTCGCGCTTGCCCAGATCCACCTTCGGCTGTGCAAGCGCGCTCGTGGCCGCGACACACAGTGCGCCGGCGCAGATCGCCGTCGCCAACCCGCTGATCCGCATCATGAACTCCCCAATCGTCAAGGGTGGGGAAACACGCCATCCATCCGTCAGCCATTGTCGGCCCGTATTCCGACGGCGATTTGACTTCCGTCAAAGGTGGCGTCGGCTATGGGTTGCCCAGATAGTCGCGCTTTCCGACCTCGATGCCGTTGTGGCGCAGGATGTTGTAGGCGGTGGTGACGTGGAAATAGAAGTTCGGCAGCGCATGGCCGAGCAGGAACTGCATGCCCTTGTAGCGGGTTTCCTTGTCGCGGCGGCTGATCACGATCTCCTTTTCTTCGGTGCCGTCGATCTGCGCCGGGGTCACCGTCTGGATGAAGGCGATGGTCTTCGCGATGCGCGCCTTCAGGTCGGCCAGCGTCTGCTCGTTGTCCTCGAACACCGGAATCTCCACCCCGGCCAGGCGGGCCACCACGCCTTTGGCCGTATCGCAGGCGATCTGAACCTGCGTTTTCATCGGAAGCATGTCGGGGAACAGGCGATAGGACGTCAGACTGGCAGCGTCGAGCTTCCTGGCCTCGACATGGGCCTGCGCCTTGTCGAGGATGTTCGAAAGGTTGCCGAGGATGTTCACGAAACGCGGAACGCTTGCCTGATACATGGAGATAGTCATGCGAAATCCTCGAAGTGAAATACGATTGGTGGCAGCAAGCGCGTATTCTAGTGGAAGGTGGAACGACAGCACCGTGTCCAGGCCGTGAAGTCGATCCGTCCGATGCCTTGCACCGACCAACAACCCCAAGGAGCGTACATGTCCGGGTCCTTCGAGCTTTCGCGAGGAAAGAGCGGCCAGTTTCACTTCAACCTGCTGGCCACCAACAGGCGGGTGATTCTGACCAGCGAGTCATACAAGCGGAAGCAGTCCGCGCTGAGCGGGATCGCCTCGGTCAAGAAGAACGCCCAGAAGCGCGACAACTTCGAAAGGCGCATCGCCAGGAACGGCAAGCACTGCTTCGTGCTCCTTGCCCCCAACGGCGAGATCGTCGGGCAGAGTCAGATGTACGCGCATGCCTCGAGCGCGTACGTGGGAATCCGTTCGGTGATGAGCAATGCGCCGGCCGCGAAGGTCGACGACCTGAGCAACGGCTAGGCGCCGCTGCCCGCCGGTCACGCGAAGTACCGCGCCTTCATGCGCTGGCAGTAGGCCTGCAGCGTGGGGCGGGCCCGCGCGTGGCGCTGGATCGGCGAGTCGACCGGTGCCCACAGCACGTTGGCCAGGAACGCGTGCGCCGTCGCATCGATCGACGTGGGCTGCGCACCCAGCATGAACGGCTTGTCGGCGAGGAAATCCGCGATCGCCGTTACGTCGCGGCAGCCGATGGTGCCGATCTCCGCCGCACTGTGCCGGCCCATGCCCTGGCCGCGCATCTCGGCGAGCAGGCCGCGCCGCGCCAGCGTCGGCACGAACCATCGCATCGTTGCCGGCATCGCGCCGAAGAAGGCCTCGCGCGTCTGGACCCAGCCGGCGTCCTCGGCCCAGCGGGTGTGCACGATGGCCCAATAGAGGTTCTCCTCGATCAGGCGCTGGAAGGCCGTGGCCACGGCGCGATCCGACGCGGACAGCGCGGCGTCCAGCGGGTCGCCGTAGCGGCTCTTCAGATAGTCGACGATGAAGGTCGTATCCGCAACGAGGGTGCCGCCATCGTCGATGTAGGGAAGCTTGCGCTTGGGCGCCTTCATGACGTTGCCGCTGTTCACCAGCTCGAACGGCAGCCCTGCCATGCGCAGGTACGTCTCCATCTTCATGCAGAAGGGGCTGGCGTTGGGCAGGCCAAACGCGGGCGCAAACTGGTGCAGCTTGATCATGGCGCCTCCTCAACGCACCGCCTGTCGCTGTCCTACGGACTCGCCCTGTTGCTGCCGCACGGACTCGCTCTATCGCTGCCGCACGTACTCGCCGGGTGCGTCGTCGACGATGCGATAGCCCTTGCGCTCGGCACCCATCGCGGGCGCCTTGCTCGTGCCACCGGAATGCTCGACCAGCCAACGCTGCCATTCCGGCCACCAGGAGCCATCGTGTTTCGTGGCGGCTTCCATCCAGTCCTGCGGCGCCAGGTGCGCATCGGCCAGGCGGCGCGTTCGAATGCGGTAGTGGCGCCTGGGGTGGACGGGGCCGGCCACGATGCCGGCATTGTGGCCGCCCGAGGTCAGCAGGAACGTCAGGTCGTCCGAGCGCACGAGGTTGTCCACCTTGTAGACCGACTTCCACGGCGCGACGTGATCGGCTTCGGTGCCCACCACGAACATCGGCACGCTGATGTCCGAAAGCCGGATCAGCTTGCCGCCGACCGGAAAGCGGTTCGTGGCGAGTTCGTTGTCGAGGTAGAGCCGATACAGGTACTCCGTATGCATTCGCCACGGCATGCGCGTGCCGTCGGCATTCCAGGCCATCAGGTCGATCATCCGATCGCGCTGGCCCTTCAGGTATTGGTTGACGATCGGCTGCCACAGCAGATCCTGTGCGCGCAGCATCGCGAAGGCGCCGCCCATCTGGCGGCTCTCGAGCACGCCCTTGCGGTGCATCGTGGCCTCGAGCATCGCCAGCTGGCTCGGATTGATGAAGAAGGCCAGCTCTCCAGGCTCGGAGAAATCCGCCTGCGCGGCGAACATCGTGATCGAGGCCAGCCGCGCGTCCTTGTCGCGCGCCAGCGCGGCCGCGGCGATCGCGAGCAGGGTTCCGCCGATGCAGTAACCCACGGCGTGGACCTTTCGTTTGGGCACGATGGCCGTGACGGCGTCGAGCGCGGCGCGAAACCCCTTGTCGAGGTAGTCGTCCATGCCGAGATCGCGGTCCTTTTCGTCGGGGTTCTTCCACGACATCATGAACACGGTGTGGCCCTGGTCGACCAGGTACTTCACCATCGAGTTGCGCGGGCTCAGGTCGAGGATGTAGTACTTCATGATCCACGCAGGCACGATCAGGATCGGCTCCGCATGGACGTCCCGGGTCGCCGGTGCGTACTGCAGGACCTCGATCAGCTCGTTGCGGAACACGACCTTGCCCGGTGTGACGGCGACGGTCTTGCCGACCTCGAACTCCTCCGTGCCCGCCGGTGCGCTGCCCTTGAGCGTGCGCCCGAGGTCCTCGACCACGTGCTTGAAGCCGCGCACCAGGTTCTGCCCCTGCTCCGAGCGGGTCAGCGCCAGCAACTCGGGGTTCGACGCCAGGAAGTTCGACGGCGACGTCGCGTCGAGCAGCATGCGCACCGCGAACTCCATCAGCTGCGCGTGATAGTCGGTGACCCCCTCGACGTCGCGCACGGCCTCGTTCATCAGCGCCATGCTGTTCTGGTAGGCGCGCGCGTAGACGTTGAACGGAAACTGCGTCCAGTCCTGCGCGTCGAAGCGCCGGTCGGGGCTCCCGGCGAAGCGCTCGGCGGGCGACACCGGCCCGCCCGCCAGCGCACGAAGCGCGAACGCCCACGTATCCTGCGCACGTGCCAGCACCTGCTGGTGCAAGGCGCTGCGCTTGGCCGGGGACAAGGCCAGGTGCATCGCCCAGTCCGCCCAGGCCGTGGTGAACGCCGTCGGGGCGAGACCCGCGGTCATCTGCGCGACCTGCGCGCGAAACTCGCGATCGAAGTCCTGGGTGGTGGGGGCGGGTCTGGCTGTCTTCGTCATGGCGGCACCTCGACTCGATCTGTGGACGATCCGGTGGGTCGATCCCGTTCCAGCGCTACGCCGGCGAGTGCCAGCCGGCGTCGACCCAGAGCTCGCCGCTGACGGCCGAGTTCTGCAGCATGAAGCAGATCGCGTCGGCAATCTCGGCGGGCCGGATCAGCCGCCCGAGCTGCGTGTACGGCAGGATGTTCTTGGCGACGTAGTCGGCGCCCATCGATCGCACCATCGGCGTGTCGGTAAAGCCCGGGTGGATGACGCTGCAGCGCACACCGTAGTACATCTCCTCCTTCATGATCGTCGCTGCGGCGCCTTCGAGGCCGGCCTTGGTGCTTGCATAGGAGATCTGGCCGCGGTTGCCCTGCGACGAGATCGAGCCGATGAACACCACCGAGCCCTGGATCGCCTCGTCGGCACCCCAGCGTTTCAGGCCCGCGGCGGCACGCTCCTCGGCGATGCGCCCGATCATCTCCAGCGCCCAGTAGATCGGGGCGATCAGGTTCACGTCGACGACGAGCTTGAACTGCTCGAGCGGATAGATGCGCGCCTTGCCGGTGATCTTGTCCAGGCGCACGGCCAGATCGTCACGGGTGATTCCCGCGGCCGGCACGCACAGCGACACGCGGCCGTGCTTGCGCCCGAGTTCATCGAAGACCGATGCGCGAAAGCGCTCGTCGGTCGCGTCGCCCTGAAAGGGAATCGCCACCGTGCGGCCAGCCTCGGCATTGATCTCCTGCGCGACGCCTGCAACCGTCTCGCTGCGGTCGACGAGCGCCACGGTCGCCACGTCGCGACGCGCCATCGCGGCGGCCACCGCGCGACCGATGCCGCTGCCCCCGCCGGTGATGACCGCCACCCTGTTCGACAGATCCATGAAGCCTCCGATACGGTAGTCTGCAATGCAGCATTTTGGTGCGACGCGAGATACACGGGCCGCCGCGGCGTGGCCTGCGAGGCGTTATTTCGACCTTGTTTGCGCTAGCGCAAACAAATCGAACGCGCGCCCGGGGGGAAAGGCACGCCCTGCCCGGCGCCGGCTAGCGTGCCACGTCCTCCAGGAACTCCCGCTCGTTGCGCGGCCCGGTGCCGGGGCGGCCGTTCTCCTGGCCGCGCAACTCGACCCGGCGGATCTTGCCGGAGATCGTCTTGGGCAGGTCGCTGAACTCGATCCGGCGCACCCGCTTGTAGGCGGACACGCGCTCGTGCAGGAACCGGAAGATCGACGCGGCCGTTTCGGCGTCGGGTGCGTGTCCGGGCGCGGTGATCACGTAGGCCTTGGGCACGAAGCCGCGCACCGGGTCGGGCGAGGGCACGACCGCGGCCTCGGCCACCGCGGGGTGCTCGATCAGCACGCTCTCGAGCTCGAACGGGCTGATCCGGTACCCCGACGCCTTGAAGACGTCGTCGGCGCGGCCGACGTAGGTGATGTAGCCGTCGGCATCGCGCATGCCGACGTCGCCGGTGTGGTAGTGGCCCTCGCGCATCGCCTCGGCGGTCTTGGCCGGGTCGTCGGCATAGCCCTGCATCAGCGCCAGCGGTTTCGACGACAGGTCGATGCAGATCTCGCCCTCGTCGGCGGGCCGGCCGTCGACGTCGAGCAGCGCGATCCGGTAGCCGGGCATCGGCCGGCCCATCGAACCGGGCTTGAGCGCCGCGCCCGGCGGGTTGCCGATCTGCGCGGTGGTCTCGGTCTGGCCGTAGCCGTCGCGGATCGTCAGCCCCCAGGCGGCGCGTACCTGCTCGATCACCTCGGGGTTCAGCGGCTCGCCGGCCGAGATCAGCTCGCGCAGCTTCACCGGCCAGCGGCGCAGGTCCTCCTGGATCAGCATCCGCCAGACGGTCGGCGGCGCGCACAGCGTCTGCACGCCGCGCGACACCAGCACGTCCAGGATCGCCGGTCCCGAAAAGCGCGCGTAGTTGTAGATGAACACGCACGCCTGCGCGTTGAACGGCGCAAAGAAGCAGCTCCACGCGTGCTTGGCCCAGCCCGGCGAACTGATGGTCCAGTGCACGTCGCCGCGGTTCAGCCCCAGCCAGTACATCGTCGACAGGTGGCCCACCGGATAGCTCTGGCGGCTGTGGCGCACGAGCTTGGGCTTGGCGGTGGTGCCCGACGTGAAGTACTCCAGCAGCGGGTCGTCGACGCTGCCGGGATCGGCGGGCACGAACGCGTCGGCAGCCTGCGCCGACTGGCGAAAGTCGAGCCAGCGATCGTCCGATGCGCCCGCGCCCGGCTGGCCCGACCCGCCCGCGGTCGGGTCGGTGCAGATCAGGTTGATGCCGGCCAGCAGGCTGGCGGGCAGCTCGTCGAAGCGTGCGCGGCCTGCGCCATTGGTGATCACGTGCCGCACGCGGCCGCGCTCGATGCGGTCGGCCAGGTCGCGGCCGGCCAGCAGCGTGGTGGCCGGGATCAGCACCGCGCCCAGCTTGATCGCCGCCAGCATCGTCTCCCACAGCGGGACCTCGTTGCCCAGCATCAGCAGGATCCGATCGCCGCGGCGCGCGCCACCGGCGGCGAGGAAGTTCGCGACCTGGTTCGAGCGGCGTGCCAGCTGCGCGTACGACAGGCGGCTCTCGATCCCGGACTCCTCGACGATGTGCAGCGCCGGCGCGTCGTTGTCGCGCGCGATCGCGTCGAAGTAGTCGAGTGCCCAGTTGAATCGCGCCAGGCTCGGCCACTGGAAGCCCGCCACGGCGGCGGCGTAGTCGGTGCGGTGCGCGAGCAGGAAGTCGCGGGCCGCGAGGAAGCGCTGCAGTTCGGTCATGGTGATCTCGGAGGCCGCGTGCGCGGCGGTCGGTGCAAGGCATCAGCCGGGGTGGCCGAATCGTGGATCGGCGCGCCGCCCGCGTCAAATGCGCCACCCGCGCCCCGGATTTCGGACCGGCTGCGCCCCGTCCGAGCGACGGTCGAAGTATCATCGCCGCGAAGCACGCGACCGCCTGCCCACCCTCCGGAGAGAGTCCCTCATGAGCCGCACCCCCCGACGTATCGGCATTGCCGCCTCGATTGCGCTGACGCTGGGCGCGTGCAC
>CAYGZN010000033.1:0-14121 GCA_964354355.1 uncultured Burkholderiaceae bacterium
TGCCGGGGCCGCTGGCCGAGCAGGTCAGGGCCGGCGCGATCGGACTGAAGCTGCACGAGGACTGGGGCACGACACCGGCGGCGATCGACAACTGCCTGTCGGTCGCCGACGAGTTCGACGTGCAGGTCGCGATCCACACCGACACGCTCAACGAGTCCGGCTTCGTCGAGGCCTCGATCGCCGCGATGAAGGGGCGCGTGATCCACACCTACCACACCGAGGGGGCCGGCGGCGGGCACGCGCCCGACATCATCAAGGTGGTGGGCGAGTCCAACGTGCTGCCCTCGTCGACCAACCCCACCCGGCCGTACACCGTCAACACGCTCGACGAGCACCTCGACATGCTGATGGTCTGCCACCACCTGGACCCGGCGATCGCCGAGGACCTGGCCTTCGCCGAGAGCCGCATCCGCAAGGAGACGATCGCGGCCGAGGACGTGCTGCACGATCTGGGCGCGATCTCGATGATGTCGTCGGACAGCCAGGCGATGGGCCGCCCGGGCGAGGTCATCTGCCGCACCTGGCAGACCGCGCACAAGATGAAGGCCCAGCGTGGCAAGCTGCCCGAGGATGCGGTGCGCCACGACAACTTCCGCGCGAAGCGCTACATCGCCAAGTACACGATCAACCCGGCGATCACGCACGGCATCGCGCACACGGTGGGCTCGGTCGAGGTCGGCAAGTGGGCCGACCTGGTGCTGTGGCGGCCGGCGTTCTTCGGCGTCAAGCCGTCGCTGATCCTCAAGGGCGGCACGATCGCCTGCGCGCTGATGGGCGACCCGAATGCGTCGATCCCGACGCCGCAGCCGGTGCACTACCGGCCGATGTTCGGCTCGTTCGGCTCGGCGCTGACCGCGGGCTCGCTGACTTTCGTGTCGCAGGCCGCGCTGGCCGCCGGGGTCGGCCGGGCCTACGGACTGGCGCGCCCGCTGGTGGCCGTCTCGGGAATGCGCAAGCTGCGCAAGCAGGACATGGTGCTCAACGGCTATACGCCCAGGATGGCGGTCGACCCCGAGACCTACGAGGTGCGCGCCGACGGCCTGCTGCTGACCTGCGAGCCCGCGCAGGTGCTGCCGATGGCGCAGCGCTATTTCCTGTTCTGAGCAGCGCGCCGTGACGATGCCCCTGCCGATCGCAGACCGGTTCGCCGCCGCCGCCGCGCGTGCCGACGAGGTGCTCGAGCTGGTCTTCGAGCAGCGCGAGCGATCGCGCTTTCGCGCGACGCTGTGCTCCGGCGAGGAGGTCGGCGTAGACCTGCCGCCCGGTTCGCTGATCCGCGGCGGCGACCGGCTGCAGCTGGCCGACGGCCGCGTCGTGGCCGTCGACGCGGCCCCCGAGACGCTGATGGAAGTGCACGCACACGACGCGCCCGCGCTGGCGCGCATTGCGTACCACATCGGCAATCGCCACGTGCCGCTGCAGGTCGGCGACGGCTGGCTGCGCCTGCTGCCCGACCACGTGTTGCGCGCGATGGTCGAGGGCCTCGGCGGGCACGTGCAAGAGGTCAGCGCGGGGTTCGAGCCCGAGTCGGGCGCCTACGGCCACAGCCACGTGCACCACCAGCACGACGATGCCGGCCACGGCGGGCGCATCCATGCCTTCGACCCCCGGCACGATCAGCCGCGGCACGAGCACGCCGGGCACGACCCCCACCGATGAGTGCGCGGCTGCTGCAACTGGCCAGCCCGGCGCTGCCGATCGGGGGCTACAGCTACTCCGGCGGCCTGGAGTGGGGCATCGAGTCGGGCCAGGTGCACGACGAGGCCAGCGCCCGGCAGTGGGTCGAGGACGCGCTGGCGCTGTCGCTCGGCGGCTTCGAGGCCCCGCTGATGGTCGCTGCGCTGCGCCGGCTGCGCGCCGGCCCTGACGCGGCGCAAGCGGCGCTGCTCGAAGCGCTGGCGGCGCTCAACGACGTGGCGCTCGCTGCGCGCGAGACCGACGAGTTGCGCCAGGAGTCGACCCAGATGGGCTATTCGCTCGGACAGTGGGTCACCACGGTCTGTGCGGGCGACGACGCCGGTGCCGCGCTCGCCGAACGGCTGGCGGGCTGGCGGCCGCTGTCGCTGCCGCTGGCCTGGGCGCTGGCCGCTTGGCGGCTCGGGCTCGACGATCGCGACGCGGCACTGGCCTGGCTGTGGAGCTTCGCCGAGAACCAGGCGATGGTGCTGATGAAGGCGTTGCCCATCGGGCAGGCGGCTGCCCAGCGCCTGCTGCGCGCACTCGGCCCGCAGCTCGACGCCGCGGCCGGGCGTGCCTGCACGCTCGACGAGGCGCGGTGGTCCAGTGCCGCGCCGGCGCTGGCGCTTGCGTCGATGAAGCACGAGACGCAGTATTCCCGGCTGTTTCGATCCTGACGCACGACATGAGCACACACGGACCTCTGAGGGTAGGCATCGGCGGACCGGTCGGCTCCGGCAAGACCGCGTTGACGCTGGCACTGTGCCAGCGCCTGCGCGACCGGTACCAGATCGCCGCGGTCACCAACGACATCTACACGCGCGAGGACGCCGAGTTCCTCGTGTCTCACGACGCCTTGCCGCGCGAGCGGATCCTGGGCGTCGAGACCGGCGGCTGCCCGCACACGGCGATCCGCGAGGACGCCTCGATCAACCTCGAGGCGGTCGATCGGCTCAACCGGGCGTTTCCGGGGCTGCAGATCGTGTTCGTCGAGTCGGGCGGCGACAACCTCGCGGCCACGTTCTCGCCCGAACTGTCGGACCTGACGCTGTACGTGATCGACGTCGCCGCCGGCGACAAGATTCCGCGCAAGGGCGGGCCCGGCATCACCCGCTCCGACCTGCTGGTGATCAACAAGATCGACCTCGCGCCGTATGTCGGCGCATCGCTCGAGGTCATGGAGCGCGACGCGCGCCGCATGCGCGGCGAGCGCCCGTTCGTCTTCTCCAACCTGAAGGTGGGCACCGGCCTGAACGAGATCGTGTCGTTCATCGAGCGTCGCGGGCTGTTCGGGTAGAGCCCCGGTGACCGGTCACCGGCGCGACGCTATACTGCGCCGATGCGAGTACTGGTCTGCGACGATCACCCGGTCATCGTCGATGCCGTGACGGTCTGTATGCACCGGATCGACCCGGAGTGCCGGGTCGATCACGTCGGCACGCTGCGCCAGGCGTCCGAGCAGATCGCGCGAACCGGCCGCTACGACCTGGTGATCCTGGATCTGGGCCTGCCCGACGCGCAGGGCACCGAAGCGGTCATCCGGCTGCGCGCGGCGCATCCCGATGCCAATGTCGTGGTGTTCTCGGCCAGCGAGGACCGCCGCAGCGTGCTCGGGGTGATCGACGCCGGGGCCAGCGGCTTCATTCCCAAGTCGGCCGACCGGGCGATGTTGCTGCGGGGCCTCGAGCGCGTGCTCGGTGGCATGACCTACGTGCCCGAGGCGGTCAGCGGCAAGTCGCTTGGGGACGGCGGTGCGTACGCAGCGCTGCCGGTCGGCGACGCGGTGCGCGACGCGGTCGCGGCGCTGACGCCGCGCCAGTCGCAGGTGCTGCGACTGCTGCTCAGGGGCCTGCCCAACAAGGCCATCTGCCGCGAGCTGGGCCTGTCCGAGAACACGATCAAGGTCCACATCAGCCAGGTGCTGCGCGCGCTGCGGGTGCGCAACCGCACCGAGGCGGTGGTCGCCGCGAGCCGGATCGGGTACCCGCTGGACTGAGGGCGGCTGGCGCGGCGGCCTCAGATCACGCCGTCCCGGGTCATCGTGGCGACGATCAGCTTCACGAACTGGTCGATGAGCTCCGGCACCGACTTGTGGCCGGTGGCGGTGGTGGTCGCCGCCGACCAGAGCACGGCCGCGTCCCTGGCGTCGAACACGCGGGTGTCGGAGTGCACGTTCTGGGTGGTCGTGACCTGCGGCGGGATCGAGGTGGCCCACATCGCGTTGCGGTAGCCGGCGAAACCGCCCCAGCCCGGGCCCCAGCTGCCGCCCCAACCCCAGCCCGGCCCCCAGGCCGGGCCCATGACCATGCTGGGCGAGAGGTTGACCTGGGTGGTGACGTTCATGATGCGCACCACCATTGCGTGCGTGACGCCCGCCTGCGCCAGCGCGGCACGCAGCCGCTCCTCGCTGACCGGCCCGTCCTCGGGAATGTACCTGTAGGACTGCAGCGCCTTGACGCCGGCCGCGCCGAGCGCGCCGGCCATGCGGTCCTCCAGCAGGCGACGGGTGGTGGCATCGGGCATGGCCGACATCACCATCAGGCTGCGCACCGCACGCGTGCCGGCGATCTGCGGGTCCACCCATTGTGCGTCGAGCGAGGTCGGCGTGCTCGCGCAGCCCGCCGCAATGGCCACTGACGTGGCGACCAGGGTCTGCAGGAAGAGTCGTTTGTTCATCGTCGGTACTCCGCTCGCGGGCCGAGCCGGGATGCAGCGCCGCAGGCCGCCTAGATTAGCGCAGGTGCGGCTCCCTGCTGCCGGCGCGACGCGGCGGGGCGTTTTCTGCTGCCCGGGCCTCGCAGCGCGCGCTGTCGGGCAGCAGGCAGCGCCGCGTCAGCGCTTGTACCGCTTGGCCACGAATGGCAGCTTGACCACCGAGACCGCCGGCCGCTTGTCGCGCACGACCGCGCACAGCCCGGCGGCCGCAGCGCCCGCGGCCGCCACGTCGCTGCGCAGGTACGCCAGCATCACCGGCTGGTTCAGGGTCGGTGACACGGTGCCGCTGGTGACCTCGCCGATCGTGGCGCTCGAGGCGTCGAGAATCGTCGCGTGGCCTCGGATCGGGATCGACCCGGACGAGACCAGGCCGACCAGCTTGCGCGTCGTGCCCTCGGCGAGCTGGCGCAGGATCGTGGCCGCGCCGGGAAAGCCGCCCGCCTTGGCGCCGCCGGCGCGGCGTGACCGGGGAATCGCGAAAGCCAGCGCGGCCTCGATCGGCGTGGTCTGCGGCGTGATGTCGTTGCCGTGCAGAGGCAGGCCTGCCTCCAGGCGCAGCGTGTCACGGGCGCCCAGGCCGACCGGCCGGACCCGGTCGTCGGCCAGCAGGCGGCGCGCAATCGTCGCGGCATGGTCCAGCGGCAGCGAGATCTCGTAGCCGTCCTCGCCCGTGTAGCCCGATCGGGTCGCAAAGCAGGCGGCGCCTGCCAGCGTCAGCGTGCGCGCCTGCATGAACGTCATTGCGGCCGCCGCCGGGTCCAGCGCGCCGAGCACCGCCTCGGCATCGGGGCCCTGCAGCGCCACCAGCGCGGCGTCGATCCAATCGAAGGCGAGCGCCGGTGCCAGCGCACGCAGCAGCGTCATGTCCCGGTCGCGGTTGCCGGCGTTCACGACGATGCGCACTTCGTCGCCGAGGTTGACCAGCATCAGGTCGTCCTCGATGCCGCCGGCGTCGTTCAGCAGGTACGAGTATTTCTGCAGGCCGACCGGCCAGCCGTCGAAGTCCACCGGCAGCGCGGACTCGAGCCCGCGCGCCAGCGTCGCGGCGCTGCCGTCGCGCGGGCGCACGCGGACCTGGCCCATGTGCGAGACGTCGAACAGACCGGCGTGTGCGCGCGTGTGCAGGTGCTCGGCCTTCAGGCCGGGCGGATACTGGATCGGCATGTCGAAGCCGGCGAAGCCGCCCATCTTCGCGCCCAGCGCGCGGTGCAGCGCGTCCAGCGGGATCCTGGCCAGATCGGTCATCGTCGCGTTCCCCGGAGTGTCTTCAATCGCGCCCGCTGCGCCCGCCGCGCAGGCCGAGCACGCCGGCGACGCCCACCACGATCAGGATCGCCGGCCACCACTTGGCCAGCAGCGGCCTGAGCTCCTGCAGCGACAGCACGCCGAGGTTGTTGGCCAGGAAGACGACGCCGATGAAGATCAGGATCCAGGGACCGGCACGGTATCTCACGCTGCGTACTCCTCGATCGGTGGACAGGTGCAGACCAGGTGGCGGTCGCCGGCGGCGTTGTCGATCCGCTTGACGTGCGGCCAGAACTTGGCCTCGCGGACCCACGGCAGCGGGTAGGCCGCCAGTTCGCGGCTGTACGGGTGCGGCCACGCGCCGGCGATCTCGGCGGCCGTGTGCGGCGCGTTCTTCAGCGGATTGTCGAGCCGGTCGAATTCGCCGGACCCGATCCGTCGCAACTCGCCGTGGATCGCGATCATCGCGTCGCAGAACCGGTCGATCTCGGCCAGCGATTCGCTCTCGGTGGGCTCGACCATCAGCGTGTCGGCCACCGGGAACGACAGCGTCGGTGCGTGAAAGCCGTAGTCCATCAGCCGCTTGGCGACGTCCTCCGCGGTCACGCCGAATTCGCCCTTCAGGTGGCGCGCGTCGACGATGCACTCGTGCGCGACCAGCCCCTTGTCGCCCGTGTACAGGATCGGGAAGTACGGCTTGAGGCGAGCGGCGACGTAGTTCGCGTTCAGGATCGCGATCTCGGTCGCACGCCGGATGCCGCTCGCGCCCATCATCCGGATGTACATCCACGAGATCGTCGTGATCAGCGCGCTGCCGAACGGCGCGGCCGAGACGCTGTTGCCGGCGTCGGGCGTCGTGAACGGGTCGCTCGCCAGGAACGGTGCCAGGTGGGCCGCGACCGCGATCGGCCCCATGCCCGGGCCGCCGCCGCCGTGCGGAATGCAGAAGGTCTTGTGCAGGTTCATGTGGCAGACGTCGGCACCGATGTCGCCGGGCCGGGTCAGCCCGGCCTGCGCATTCAGGTTCGCACCGTCCATGTAGACCTGTCCCCCCGCGGCGTGCACCGTGGCGCAGATGTCCTTGATCGCCGACTCGAACACGCCGTGCGTCGACGGGTAGGTGACCATCAGCGCGGCGAGCGCATCGCGGTGCGCCGCGACCTTGGCCTGCAGGTCGGCGACGTCGATGTTGCCGTTGTCGTCGCACGCCACGACCACGATCCGCAGCCCCATCATCTGGGCGGTCGCCGGATTGGTGCCGTGGGCCGACGCGGGGATCAGGCACACGTCGCGGTGGCCCTGGCCGTGCGCCCGATGGTGGTTGCGGATGGCGAGCAGCCCGGCGTATTCGCCCTGCGCGCCCGAGTTGGGCTGGAACGACACGGTGTGCAGACCGGTGATCTCGGCCAGCCAGCGCCCGAGCTGCTCGTGCATGTCGGCAAAGCCCTGGGCCTGCGCGGCCGGCGCGTACGGGTGCAGCGCCGCGAAGCCCGGCCAGCTGACCGGCGCCATCTCGCTGGCCGCGTTCAGCTTCATCGTGCACGAGCCCAGCGGGATCATCGAGTGCACCAGCGAGATGTCGCGGTTCTCCAGCCGCTTCAGGTACCGCACGAACTCGGTCTCGCTGTGATGGCGGCTGAAGACCGGGTGCGTGAGCACCGCGTCGGCGCGGCGCAGCGCCGCGGGGATCGACACCGGCTCGACCCCGATCGGAACCGCCGGCGGGGTCGGCGCACCTGCCGTGCCCGCGCGCGCCAGCCGGGCCAGGTCCGGGCGGCGGCCCGTGAGGACCTGCGCGACGTCGGCGACGTCGTCGAGCTGCACGGTCTCGTCGAAGGCCACGCCGAAGCGCCCGTCGCCGTAGTCGCGCAGGTTGACCCGCATGGCGGCCGCGCGCTCGCGCACGCCGGCCGTGTCGGGACCCACGTCGAACACGACCGTGTCGAAGAACGCCGCGTGCTGCGGCGCGCGCCCGGTCGCGGCCACGAGCAGGCGCGCCATCGCGTTGACGCGCAGCGCGATGCGCGCCAGCCCCTGCGGGCCGTGGTAGACCGCATAGAACGACGCCATGTTCGCCAGCAGCGCCTGCGCGGTGCAGATGTTGCTGGTGGCCTTGTCGCGGCGGATGTGCTGCTCGCGCGTCTGCAGCGACATGCGGTAGGCCGGGTTGCCGGCGGCGTCGCGCGACACGCCGATGATGCGGCCCGGCATCATGCGCACCATGTCCTCGCGAACCGCCATGAAGGCCGCGTGCGGCCCGCCGTAGCCCATCGGCACCCCGAAGCGCTGCGCCGAGCCGATGGCCACGTCGGCGCCCATCGCGCCTGCCGACTTCACCAGCAGCGCCGCCAGCGGGTCCACGCCGATCGACAGCTTGCCGCCGCCCGCGTGCAGGCGCGCCGCCAGCGCGGAGAAGTCGCGCAGCCGCCCGAAGGTGTCGGGGCACTGCACGTGTGCGCCGAAGGCGTCAGCGGCGTCGAGCGCATCGGCGTCGCCGACGGTGACCTCGATGCCCATCCAGCGCGCGCGCGTGCGGATCACCGCAAGCACCTGCGGGTGCACGCCGGCATCGACGACGAACCGGTTCGACGCGTGCCGCGAGGCCCGCCGCAGCACGCCCATCGCCTCGGCGGCCGCGGTCGCCTCGTCGAGCAGCGACGCGTTGGCCACCGGCAGGCCGGTCAGGTCGACGACCATCTGCTGGAAGTTCATCAGCGCCTCGAGCCGGCCCTGCGCCACCTCGGCCTGGTAAGGCGTGTAGGCGGTGTACCAGCCCGGGTTCTCGAGCACGTTGCGCCGGATCGGCTCGGGCGTGAGCGTGCCGTGGTAGCCCGCGCCGATGTACGAGCGCCAGACCTGGTTGCGGGCGGCCAGCTGCGCGAGCTCGGCCAGCGCGTCGGCCTCGGTGACGGGCGCGTCCAGCATCAGCGGCGCATCGCGCAGGATCGAGGCCGGCACGGCGTCGCGAATCAGCGCGGGCAGCGACGGCTGGCCAATCGCCGCCAGCATCCGCGCGACCTGCTCGCCCTGCGGCCCGATGTGACGGGCGTGGAACGCGTCGTCGCCGAACAGCGCGGCGATGTCGGGGGCGAGTTGCTCGTGGGGGATCATCGCGGGCCCTCCGTCAGGCCGCGCTCGAGCGGTCGTAGTCCGCGGCCGACATCAGCGCGGCCAGCGCCGACGGATCGGCCGGTTGCAGCCGGAACAGCCAGCCGCCTTCGAACGGCGCACTGTTGACGAGCTGCGGTTCGCCGGCCAGCGCGTCGTTGCCGCCGACGACCTTGCCGGCCAGCGGCGCATAGACGTCCGAGGCCGCCTTGGTGGATTCGACCACCGCGCAGGCCTCGCCGGCCACGACCGTGCGGCCCGCCTGCGGAAGCTCCACGTAGACCAGCTCGCCGAGCGCCTCCTGGGCGTGGTCCGTGATGCCGACGGTCACGGTGCCGTCGCCGTTGTCGCGGATCCACTCGTGGGTGGCGGTGTACTTGCGGTCGGAAGGATTGCTCACGGTGATCTCCAGGGCGCGCCGGCGGGCCCGGCGACAGCGGCGCTGGCGCGCGCACGCTGCGTCGGGGACACGACCGGGCGGGCGGCAACGAGCCGTCCGGTCATGCCCCCTCTGTCCGTTGTGCCTGAGAGATTGTCCTTCGGCGAGGCCGCGCGAGCGGCCTTCTCTCCAGAGAGTCAGATTCGAAGCGGTCCTTTTGCCTGAGAGTTTCCGGGGCGATACACCTTCGGCGCCGGCGCCAGACCGGGAACGTCCCGCGGGCCGATCTCTTCCGCTTCGACGGTGAGACTGCCCGCGAAGGTATCCGCGGGGGCATCGGGTGTCAAGCGATGGCGACGTTCGACTCGATGGCGACGTTCGACGCGATGCGCGATTCGGCCCTGGACGCGAACGTGGAGGCGACCTTGGACGCGCGCTTCGACGCGACCGCGACGCGACCGCGACGCGCGGCACCATGCCCCACGCCACATTCGATCGCGTTCCATTGCCGCCAGGTCGTGCCCAGCACGCGCGACGCGGCGATCGCCATGTCGATCCGGTTTCGGGTCTGTGGGTCCACGGTGCGCCTTTGCGGTGGGTTCGGTGCCGGGGCTGCGAATTGCGCCCCGGCTTGCGGGATAATCGGCCCGTGGTGTTGCGCCCCGATGACACGCCGCCACGGCAGCGCCCGAGAAGACCGGCGCGCCCGCACCCGACGAAGCCGGCCCGCGTGCGCGTCCGGCGTGGAGGATTTCAATGACCCGCATCCTGCATCGGCAAGCCCGCGGCACCTACCCGCGCGTGGTCGCCGGCGACGGCCCCTACCTGATCGACGAGCACGGCAAGCGGTACCTGGACGCCAGCGGTGGCGCCGCGGTGTCGTGCCTGGGGCACAGCCACCGTGCGGTGATCGAGGCGATCAAGGCGCAGGCCGAGCGGATCTGCTATGCGCACACCTCGTTTTTCACCACCGACGTCGCCGAGGAGCTGGCGGCCACGCTGATCGCCTCGGCACCGGCCGGGATCAGTCACGCGTACTTCGTGTCGGGCGGCTCCGAGGCGATCGAGGCCGCACTGAAGATGGCCCGGCAGTACTTCGTCGAGATCGGCCAGCCGCAGCGCTCGCTGTTCATCGCGCGGCGCCAGAGCTATCACGGCAACACGCTGGGCGCGCTGGCCGTCGGCGGCAACGCCTGGCGCCGCCAGCCGTTCGCGCCGCTGCTGGTCGATGCGGTGCACGTCAGCCCCTGCTACGAATACCGCGACCGGCGCCCCGCGGAAACACCCGAGCAGTACGGCGAGCGCCTGGCCGCCGAACTGGATGCGGCCATCGTGCAGGCCGGCCCGGACCGTGTGATCGCGTTCATCGCCGAGACGGTCGGCGGTGCAACGGCCGGGGTCGTGCCGCCGGTGCCCGGGTACTTCCGCCGCGTGCGCGACGTGTGCGACCGCCACGGCGTGCTGCTGATCCTGGACGAGGTGATGTGCGGCATGGGCCGCACCGGCACGCTGTACGCGTGCGAGCAGGAAGGGGTCGCCCCCGACATCGTCACGATCGCCAAGGGCCTGGGCGCGGGCTATCAGGCGATCGGCGCGGCGCTGCTGTCGCAGCGGATCTTCGAGGCGTTCGCCGGCGGATCGGGCTTCTTCCAGCACGGCCACACCTATCTGGGCCATGCGCTGGCCTGCGCGGCCGGGCTCGCCGTGCAGCGCGCGATCGTGTCCGAGGGGCTGCTCGAGCGGGTCAACACGACGGGCCCGGCTCTGGGGCGTGCGCTGCGGCAGGCGTTCGCGGACCATCCGCACGTCGGCGACATCCGCGGCCGCGGGCTGTTCTGGGGCGTGGAGTTCGTGGCCGACCGCGCCAGCCGCGAGCCGTTCGATCCGGCCGCCCGGGTGCACGCGCGACTCAAGCAGGTGGCCTTCGAGGCCGGCATGCTGTGCTACCCGATGGGCGGCACGATCGACGGGCGTCGCGGCGACCACGTGCTGCTGGCCCCGCCGTTCACGATCGACGGCGGCCACATCGAGGAGATCGTCGTAAAGCTGTCCGGCGCGCTGGCGAAGGTGCTGGCAGCGACGCCCGGGGCCTTTGCGCCCGGGGCCGCGCGGGCGGTGCCATAATCGCCGCTTTACGGAGGACTCCGCATGAAAAGGCATCTCCCCGCGCTGGCCGCTTTCGCCGCGCTGGCGCTGACCGGCGCAGCCGTGCCGCAGGCCGCCCAGGCCCAGCAGAAGTTCATGACGATCGGCACCGGCGGCGTGACCGGCGTGTACTACGCCGCGGGCGGCGCGATCTGCCGGCTCGTCAACAAGGACCGCGCCAAGCACGGCATCCGCTGCTCGGTCGAGTCGACCGGCGGCTCGGTGTTCAACGTCAACACGATCAAGGGCGGCGAGCTGGACCTGGGCTTCGCGCAGTCCGACGTCCAGTTCAACGCGGTCAAGGGCCAGGGCCAGTTCAAGGACGGCGCGGTCTCGGACCTGCGCGCCGTGTTCTCGGTTCACCCCGAGCCGTTCACGCTGCTGACCCGCAAGGAGTCCGGCGTCAAGACCTTCGACGACCTCAAGGGCAAGCGCGTCAACGTCGGCAACCCGGGGTCCGGGACGCGCGCGTCGATGGAGGAGCTGCTCACGGCCAAGGGCTGGACGCTGAAGGACTTCTCGCTGGCCTCGGAACTCAAGGCCGACGAGCACGGACCCGCGCTGTGCGACGGCAAGATCGACGCGTTCTTCTACGGCGTGGGGCACCCGAGCGCGAACATCCAGGACCCGACCACCACCTGCGGCGCCCGCCTCGCGTCGATCACCGGGCCCGACGTGGACAAACTGCTCAATGGCCGGCCCTACTACGCGAAGGCCACGATCCCCGGCGGCATGTACCCGGGCAATCCGGATCCGGCGGTGACCTACGGCGTGCTGGCCACGGTCGTGGCCTCGAGCAAGACCTCTCCCGAGACCGTCTACCAGGTCGTCAAGGCGGTGTTCGAGAACTTCGACGAGTTCCGCAAGCTGCACCCGGCGCTGGCCAACCTCAAGCCCGAGAACATGGTCGCGGACGGCCTGAGTGCGCCGCTGCACGAAGGCGCGGTGCGCTTCTACAAGGAAAAGGGCTGGGTCAAGTAGGCTGAGGCGGCGCGGCGGCGAGCGCGCGCGACAGGGGAGGCCGATGGCGCAGGCTCCGGGGCCCGCACTGAGCGAGTCCGCGCTGCAGCAGCTGGTCGCCGACACCGACACCGGCGGGCGCAAGCCCGGCGGGTGGGTGGGGCGGCTGGTGCTGTGGGTCGCCGTCGGCTGGAGCCTGTTCCAGCTGTGGTACGCGTCGCCGCTGCCGTTCGCGCTGGGCTTCGGCGTGCTCAACGACACGCAGGCCCGGTCGTGGCACCTGGCCACGGGCGTCTTCCTCGCGTTCATGGCGTACCCGGCGTTGCGCACGTCGAGCCGCACGAAGGTCCCGTTGATCGACTGGGTGTGGGCGCTGGCGGGCGCGTTCTGCGCCGCCTACATCGCGCTGTTCATCAACGAGCTCGCGCAGCGCCCGGGCCAGCCGAGCACCGCCGACATCGTCGTCGCGTCGATCGGGGTGCTGCTGGTGCTCGAGGCGACGCGTCGCGCGGTGGGCTGGCCGATGGCCGCGCTGGCGGTGATCTTCATCGGCTACATCTTCCTCGGTCCCTACATGCCCGAGGCGATCCAGCACAAGGGCGCGTCGCTGTCGCGGATGCTGTCGCACCAGTGGCTGACCACCGAGGGGGTGTTCGGCGTGGCGCTCGGCGTGTCGACCGCCTACATCTTCATCTACGTGCTGTTCGGCTCGCTGCTCGACCGGATCGGTGCCGGCAACTACATGATGCAGGTCAGCTTCGCGCTGCTCGGGCACCTGCGCGGCGGGCCGGCGAAGGTGGCGGTCGTCTCGTCGGCGCTCAACGGGCTGGTGTCGGGCTCGTCGGTGTCCAACGTCGTGTCGGGCGGCATCTTCACGATCCCGATGATGAAGCGGGCCGGTTACGGCGGCGTGAAGGCCGGCGCGATCGAGACGGCATCGTCGGTCAACGGCCAGATCATGCCGCCGGTGATGGGCGCCGCCGCGTTCCTGATGGTCGAGTACGTCGGCATCCCGTACGCCGAGATCGTCAAGCACGCGTTCCTGCCTGCGGTGATCTCGTACATCGCGCTGTTCTACATCGTGCACCTCGAGGCGCTCAAGCTCGGCATCGAGCCGATGGTGGCCGCGCGCGAACGCACGCTCGGCCGCGCGGCGATCAGCTGGGGGCTGGGCCTGTCGGGCACGGTGGTGGTGCTGGGCCTGGTCTGGTTCCTGGCGTCCGGGGCGAAGGCCGTCGCCGGCGACGCCGCGCCGTGGGTGATGGGCGTGCTGCTGCTCGGGCTGTACGTGGCCAGCGTCGTGTTCGCGGCGCGGCACACGGAGGTCGACTTCAGCCGTTTCGACTTCGAGCGGCTGCCCGAAACCTGGCCGACCGTGCGGGCCGGGCTGGACTTCCTGATTCCGGTCGGCGTGCTGGTCTGGTGCCTGATGATCGAGGACCTGTCGCCGGCGCTGGCCGCGTTCTGGGCCACCGCCGTGCTGCTGGCGATGATCGTCACCCGGCCGGCGCTCGTGGCCGTCGTGAATCGCCGCGGCGAGCTCGCTGCGGCCTGGCGCCGGGGGCTCGAGGACCTGGTGCAGGGGCTGGCGATCGGTGCGCGCAACATGATCGGCATCGCGGTGGCCACCGCGACGGCCGGCATCATCGTCGGGGCGATCACGCTGACCGGCATCGGGCTGATGATGACCGAGTTCGTCGAGTACGTGTCCGGCGGCAGCCTGGTCGCGATGTTGCTGTTCACGGCCTTCGTGTGCCTGGTGCTGGGCATGGGCGTGCCCACGACCGCCAACTACATCCTGGTGGCCACGCTGATGGCGCCGGTGATCGTCGAGCTCGGCGCGCAGGGCGGACTGGTGATCCCGCTGATCGCCGTGCACCTGTTCGTCTTCT
>CAYGZN010000034.1:0-3870 GCA_964354355.1 uncultured Burkholderiaceae bacterium
ACGCGGTCCCGCGTCGGGTGGTCGGGGCACCCGTGCGGGCGGACTTGCGCGCGGCCGTCGGGGGGCTGGCGGACGTGCCCGGCGCCGGCTTTGGCTTCGACCTCGAGGCAGTGGCGACAGGCATGGCGGCATCCCGGGCGATAGGTGACGCAACGGGGCTTGCAAGGGATGTGCCACGTCGCTGGCGCGGTAGTTGCATGGGGGAGCTGAACACGGCGACACACGGGACCCGCGATGCTGTACCAGGCTTACCAGGCGCAGACTGACCTGCTGTGGCCCGTTCGCGCCGCCGCGCGAACGGCGTTCCCGATGCTGCAGCACCCGGGCTTCAGGGTGACCACCCGGTCGCCGACCCGCCAGATGGCGGCCGCGTGCAAGATGCTCGAACTCACCGAGCTCACGCACCAGCGCCCGCCCTGGCGCATCGACCCTATTCAGGTCAAGGGCGAGCGCGTGTCGGTCACCGAAGAGGCGGTCGTGTCGACGCCGTTCGCGACGCTGCTGCGGTTTCGAAAGCCGGACTGCCCGCCGCAGCCCAGGGTGCTGGTGCTGGCCCCGATGTCGGGCCACTTCGCGACGCTGCTGCGCGACACCGTGCGCACGATGCTGCAGGACCACGACGTGTACGTGACCGACTGGCACAACGTGCGCGACGTTCCGCTGGCCGCCGGCCGCTTCGGGCTCGACGAGTACACCGCGCATGTCATCGATTTCCTCGCCGAGATGGGCCCGGGTGCCAACGTCGTCGCGGTCTGCCAGCCGTGCGTGGCGGGGCTCGCAGCCGTGGCGCTGATGTCGGAAGACCGGCACCCGGCGACGCCCGCCAGCCTGACGCTGATGGCGGGCCCGATCGACTGCCGCGTCAGCCCCACCGAAGTCAACCGGCTGGCGACGGCCCGGCCGATCGACTGGTTCGAGAACAACCTGATCAGCCGCGTGCCCTGGCGCTACCGCGGCCGCGGCCGGCGCGTCTATCCGGGATTCGTGCAGCTGTCCGCCTTCATGAGCATGAACCGCGAGCGGCACCTCAACGCCTTCCGCGAGTACTACCGGCACCTGGTCGACGGGGAGTTCGACAAGGCCGAGGTCACGCGGACCTTCTACGAGGAGTACATGGCGGTGGCCGACCTGTCGGCCGACTTCTACCTCGAGACCGTCCGCCTCGTGTTCCAGCAGTTCGCGTTGCCGCGGGGCAGGCTGACCTTCCGCGGCCGCCCGGTGGACCCGGCGGCGATCCGCCGCACCGCGCTGCTGACCGTCGAAGGCGAGCGCGACGACATCTGCTCGATCGGCCAGACCCTTGCGGCGCAGGACCTGGCGTGCAACCTGCGCCCGTACATGCGCACGCACTACGTGCAGCCCGACGTCGGCCACTACGGCGTGTTCAGCGGCAAGCGCTGGCAGAACCACATCTACCCGCTGGTGCGCGACGTCATCCACGTCTCGCAGTGATCGCGTGCACGCACGCCAGGGCCCTGCGCGGGGCCTTGACGGGCCTGGGGCGGCAAACGAAGATCTGGAGCGGCTGGCGCGATCGGAACGATCGATCGGCTGAACCCGCGATCGATTGAACCGCCACGGATCTGGAGCTTGCCGTGTACGTGCGCATCTCCCGCGGCCGCTATCCGCCCGGCCGGCACGCAGAAGTCACCCGTCGCCTGCAGGCGTCGTCGAACTCGCTCGTCCCCGCGATCCGGGAACTGCCCGGCTGTGTCGGCTACTACGCGGGGTCGGACGAGGCTTCCTGCACGATGGTCAACGTCAGCGTGTGGGACACGCTCGAGCACGCCCAGGCGATGTCGTCGCTCGCGGCGATGTCGGCCCTGGCCGGCGAGTTCATCGCGCTCGGTGTGGAGTTCGAGCGTCCGATCGTCAACTATCCGGTCCTGTGGCAGCTCCCGTGATGCACGCGCTGCTCGTCCGGCGCGGCGCATGCTGATGAGCCGGGGCGCGGGCCATCCGTAGTTGCCCCGGATCCCCTTCGGCCGATTCCCATGTACGAGCCCCTTTCGCACCCGCCGATCCCGACCGAGCGCTTCATCCGACGGTTGCTGCTGCACGCCGCGGCCGCGCTGGCATTGTTCGTCGTGTCGCTGGTCGTCGGCGTCGCCGGCTACGAGCACTTCGAGCACCTCCCCTGGCGGGATGCCTTCCTGAATGCGGCGATGCTGATGGGCGGAATGGGCCCGGTGAACGCGCCGCAGACCGATGCGGGCAAGGTGTTCGCAGGGCTGTACGCGCTGTACGCCGGCCTGGTGTTCCTGGTCGTGGCCGGGCTGCTGTTCGCGCCCGCCGTGCATCGTCTGATGCACCGGTTCCACTGGGACGACGAGCGCTAGGCGAGTCCACGAGACGGCACGCCCGGCGCAGCAGAACCTGCGCATGCACCGGCCCGGACGGGACGCCTCGCCGGGCAGCCGACGCGCCGCTGGCTGCCCGGTGCGCCGGGTGCGCGGGCTCGGAAAAGGGTCCATCATCACGCGCAGGGGCAGCGGCCGCTGAAGTCGGTCGCGAGCCTGCTTCCGGGTCTGCGATCGGCTGAATCAAGGAGCCAGAATGCGAATCAACCGCTTTGTTCGATGCGTGACAGCCTGCGCCGTTGCGGTGCCGCTTCATGCACTTGCCGAGTCCCTCAACGCCAAGCCCGGCGCGTGGGAAATGACCACGACGAGCGTCACGACCGGCATGCCGGTTCCGGCCGAGGCGCTGGCGAAGATGCCGCCGGAGCAGCGCGCCAAGATGGAGCAGGCAATGAACGCACGTTCCGGAAAGCCCACGACCGACGTGTCGACGAGTTGCGTCACGAAGCAGGAACTGGACGAGGATCGAATGATGAAGTCCGAGGACGACCGAGGTTGCACGAGGAAGGTCATCTCGAAGACGGCGACACGGTTCGAGTTCGAGCAGACCTGCGCTGCGCCCCGTGCCTCCACGTCGAAGATGACGATCGAGGCGCGGACACCCGAGAGTCTCGTAGCGACCATGGACGTCGTGCAGGGAGGCAGCAGTGGAAGGGTCCGCGTGGACATCAAGGGCCGATGGCTGGGGGCGAGCTGCGCCGGCATCAAGGATTGAACCCCGTTCCCCGGTCTTCCCGCTGCCGGTTGCAGGCGGCTGCTCGGCTGGGCCAGAATGCCGGATGATCCTTTCGTGGGGTGGGCATTGATGTCGCGGGTCGCCTGAACCGATGCATTCGCAGCGCTCCACTGCCCTGGTGGTTGCGTCGGTCGCGCTGCTCGCGCTGCTGGTGCTTTCCGGCGCGCGTCCGTTCGACCGGACGACGTGGGCCCTCGAGGTGTTCCCGGTGGTGGTCGCGCTGCCGGTCCTGTGGGCCACCTATCGGCGCTTTCCGCTGACTACCGTGCTGTACGTGTGCATCGTCGTGCACGCGCTGGTGCTGATGCTGGGCGGCGCCTACACGTACGCCCGGGTCCCGCTGGGCTTTCAGATCGCCGACCTGCTGGGGCTCTCGCGCAACCCCTACGACAAGATCGGTCACTTCATGCAGGGGTTCGTTCCCGCGCTGGTCGCCCGCGAGATCCTGATCCGCGGCCAGTACGTGCGCGGCAGGAAGATGCTGGCGTTCCTGGTCGTGTGCGTGGTCCTGGCGATCAGCGCGACGTACGAACTGATCGAATGGGCGGCGGCGCTCGCGCTCGGCCAGGGCGCCGACGAGTTCCTGGGCACGCAGGGCGACCCCTGGGATACCCAGTCGGACATGTTCTGCGCGCTGATCGGCGCGCTTGCGGCACTGGTCACGCTGGCGGGCGTGCAGGACCGCCAGATCCGGCGCCTTCGAGCGGCGGGACACCGATAGCGGCGTTCGACGAGGGAAAGACCATGGCAAAGCAGCGTTTCGTGACACGAACG
>CAYGZN010000034.1:3970-13950 GCA_964354355.1 uncultured Burkholderiaceae bacterium
CCCTGTCGGTGGCCGCCGGCTCGGCGCTCGCCGGCCCGCTCGAAGACCTGGCCAAGGTCGCCGAAGGCAAGGGCCCGGTCACCTGGTACGAGAGCTCGCCGACCGACCAGGCCGACAAGGTCATCGCGGCGTTCAACAAGCGCTTCCCCAACGTCAAGGTCCGCCAGGTGCGCCTGATCGGCGGCAACGAGCTCGCCGTGCGCGGCGTCCAGGAGATGCAGGCGCGCGGCTACACCGGCGACGTGCTGACCGGCGGCGCCGACCACATCTGGCAGCTCAACGCCCGCGGCTACATGGAGACCCCCGACTGGCAGGCGCTGGGCGTACCGAAGGCCGCAACGCCGACACCCTTCGCCGTCGCGACCACGGCATCGGTGTACGTGATCCTGTGGAACGACCGCAAGGTCACCGAGGCCGAGGCGCCCAGGACCTGGGAGGACGTGCTGAATCCCAAGTGGACCAACCGGATGGGTTCGTGGGTGCGCGCGTCCGCATTCGCGCAGCTGGCCGACGCCTGGGGGCCGGACCGCGCGAAGGCTGCGCTCGATCGCTTCGTCGCGCTCAAGCCGATGCTGTTCAAGTCGACCTTCCCGCTGGCGCAGGCGGTCGGCGCCGGCGAGGTGGATCTCGGCGTGGGGTTCTACCACTCGGCGATCCCGCCGATCCAGGCCGGCGCGCCGATCAAGTACCGCGCGCTCGACGTGGTGCCGATGCACACGATCTACTCGTCGGTCAGCCGGAACGCGCGCAACCCCGAGGGCGCACGCCTGTTCGTCGCCTGGCTCGTCACCACCGAGGGCGCGCTCGCCTACGAGGACGCCACCTCACGGGGCAATCCGCAGGTGGCCGGGACCCGGACCGCGCAACTGCTGCAGGGCCGCAGGATCGCCGAGTGGCCGCCCGAGAAGTCCGAGCAGCTCGGCGTGCTCAACGAGCAGTACAACAAGATCCTGGAAGCGGTCGGAGCGGCGCGCTGAGCGGCCTCGCGTCGACGGTCGGGGGCAGTTCCCGCCTGGCTGGCAACCTGCCCGCGCTGGGGCTGCTGGCGCTGCTGGCGTACCTGGTCGTCGTGCCGCTGGCGCTGCTGGTCGTCGCCAGCTTCAAGCCCACCGGCCTGCCGCTCGACCCGGGCTGGAGCGTCGCCAGTTACGTCAAGGTCTACACCGATCGCAGCTTCTGGACGCTGGCCGCGACCACGCTGCAGTTCGCGCTCGGCTGCACCGTCGGCGCGCTGGGGCTGGGCGGCGTGCTGGCCTGGCTCGTCGAGCGCACCGACCTGCCGTACAAGCGTGCGGCGCGGGTGGCAATCGCGGTGCCGATGGTGCTGCCGCCGTTCCTGCTGGCGATGGGCTGGGCGTTGCTGGCCAGCCCGCGCACCGGCGTGTTCAACCAGGTCGCGCGCGACTGGCTGGGCTTTGCGACCGCGCCGATCAACATCTATTCGATGGGCGGCATGGTCTTCGTCGAGACGCTGGCGCTGGTGCCCTCGACGTTCCTGATCCTGTCGCCGGCGTTTCGCAACATGGACCCCGCACTCGAGGAAGCGGCGATGACTTCGGGTGCGGGCTTCGGCCAGATGCTGCGGCGCGTGTTCGTGCCGGTGCTCGCGCCCGCACTGCTGGCCGCGGCCGCCTACCTGCTGATGGTCGGCTTCCTGGTGTTCGACGTGCCGGGCACGCTGGGCATGCCGGTCGGGCTGTTCGTGCTGTCCTCGCGGATCGTGTACCTGGCCACCGACCAGTCGGGCGGCATCTCGGCCTACAACCTGATCGCGGCGATCGCAGCCAGCTTCCTCGCGGTGCTGCTGGCGCTGGCGTGGCTGTACCGGCGCATGACCCGCCTGGCCGGACGCTTCGTGACCGTGACCGGCAAGGGCTGGCGGCCGCGGCAGCTCAGGCTCGGGCGCGCGCGGCCATTCGCGCTGGGCCTGGTGCTGGTCTACTTCTTCCTGTCGGTGCTGGCGCCGCTGGCGATCCTGCTATGGACCAGCCTGACGCCCTACCAGGCCCCGGTCAGCCGCGAGATGCTCGGCAAGCTGACGACTTCGCAGCACGTCAGCGCGTTGACCAACCCGCGGGTTGCCGACGCCGCGTGGACGTCGATCTGGGTCAGCATGCTGGCGGCCACGCTGGTCACCGCGATCGCGCTGGTCGCGTCGTGGGTGGTGCTGCGCACGCGGCAGGTGGGGCGGGGGCTGATCGACACGCTGAGCTTCCTGCCGATCGCGATCCCCGGCACGATGATCGGCATGGCGCTGGTCTACGTGTACCTGACGCTGCGCTTCGTGCCGGTGTACGGCACGCCATGGATCCTGGTCATCGCCTACGTGACGGTGTACCTGTCGTTCGCGTCGCGCACGGCGAACGGCACGCTGATACAGCTGCACCGCGAGCTGGAGGAAGCCGCGCGGATGTGCGGCGCGTCGGCGGTCACGACGATGCGCCGGATCCTGGTGCCGCTGATCCTGCCGGCGCTGGCCGGGGCGTGGATCTGGGTCGTGGCGCACGTGATGCGCGAGCTGTCGACCGCGCTGCTGCTGCAGGGGGAGGACAACGCGACGCTGGCCGTGCTGCTGTGGGGCTACTGGTCGGGCGGCGAACCCGGCAAGGCCGCCGCGGTCGGCGTGTGGCTGGTCGTGCTGATGACCGCGGTCACGATCGCTTGGCAGGCGCTGGCCGGCCGCAGCCCACCCGGCGCGCGGCGCTGAGCCGGGGGCAGCGATGATCGACGTCGAAGACCTGCGGATCGAGTACCCGATCGAGGGCCGGACCCACGTCGCGGTGCGCGACGTGTCGCTGCACGTGGCCGCCGGCGAGTTCTTCACGCTGCTGGGGCCCAGCGGCTGCGGCAAGACCTCGACGCTGCGCAGCATCGCCGGCCTGGAGCAGCCGGCGCGCGGGCGCGTGCGGATCGGCGATTCGGTCGTGTTCGACGCCGGGCGTGGCCTGGACACGCCCGCGCACCGGCGCGACGTGTCGATGGTGTTCCAGTCGTACGCGATCTGGCCGCACCTGTCGGTCGAGCAGAACGTGGCGTTTCCGCTCGAGGTCGCGCGGGTGCCGGCCGCCGAGCGCCGGCGGCGCGTGCGCGAGGCGCTCGAGCTGGTGGGGCTGGCGCAGATCGGCGATCGCTCGGCCACGCAGCTCTCGGGCGGGCAGCAGCAGCGCGTGGCGATCGCGCGCGGCATCGTGCGCCGCTCGGCCGTGCTGCTGCTGGACGAGCCCCTGTCCAACCTGGACGCCAAGCTGCGCGAACAGATGCGCATCGAGCTGCGCGCGCTGCTCAAGCAGGTGGGCGTCACCGCCCTCTACGTGACCCACGACCAGGAGGAGGCGCTGGCGCTGTCGGACCGGATCGCGGTGATGGACGCCGGCCGCGTGCTCGAGACCGGCACGCCCGCCGACCTGTACCTGCGGCCCGCGACGCGCTTTGCCGCGACCTTCCTCGGCCAGGCCGAGGTGTTCGAGGTGCGCGGCTGCAGGGCCGCCGGCGACGGCCACGACGTCGACACCGAGATCGGCACGCTGCGCGTGGCCGGCGCCGGGCAGCGAACCGCCGTCGCCACCCACCTGATGATCCGCCCGGAGGCCATGCGCGTGCGCGCCGCGCGCGGCGGCGAGCAACCCGGTACGCCGGCCGCCGCGGTCGCCGGCCGCGACAACCTGCTCGCCGGCGTCGTGACCGCGGCGATCTTCTCGGGGCGCCACATCGCGTACGCGGTCACGCTCGCCGGCGGGCGGGCGATCACCGTGCTGGCGCCACCGTTCGATTCGATCGCGCCGGCCACCCCCGTGACCGTCGAGGTGCCCGCGGAACGCGTGATCTGCGTGAACGACTCGCGGTGATACCATCTTCGGCAGACAACGGCACGTCGCGCTGCCGCACGTTGCCCGCAGACACCGACACCCGGAGGAGCCCATGGTTCACAGCATCGTCGCCACGCTCAAGGCCAAGGCAGGCCAGGAAGCGCAATTCGAGGCCGCCGCGCTGAAGCTGGTCGCCGCGGTCAACGCCAACGAGCCCGGCTGCCTGCTGTACACGCTGAATCGCGGCGACGACCCGCAGACCTTCGTGATGATGGAGCGCTACCGCGACGAGGACGCCACGAAGGCGCATCGCGCAAGCGATCACTTCCGCACGCTGGGCAAGGAGATGGGCGCCTACATGGACGGGCCGCCGGTCGTGCTGCGCATGAAAGAGCTGGGCTGAGCGCCGTGCTCGAGCGCGTCGACCGGATGCAGCTCGCGGTGCGCGATCGCGCCCGCGCGGCGGACACGTTCGTTCGCCTGCTGGGCGCCTCCCCCGCGCGCGAAGCCGCCAGCGGCTACCTGAACGCAGCCCGCACGATCCTGTCGGTGGGCGACAGCGAACTCGAGCTGTGCGAGCCGCTCGGGCCCGGTGTCGCGCGGGACTTCCTCGAGCGCTGGGGCGAGGGGCTGATGGGCGCGGGCTATGCCACGTCGCGGCTCGAGGCGCTGGCCGCGCATCTGACGGCGCAGGGTGCCGGCTTCAGTCGCGACGGTGATCAGCTGTACGTGCCCGGTACAACGACCGCCGGATTTCCGATGGTGATCTCCGCGCTCGTCACCCGCCCGCGCGTCGGCCCGGTCAGCTTCTTCTACGAGGCGACCAACACGCTGGCGTCGGATTGGCACGAGGTCGCCGACCGGTACGCGCGGCTGTTCGGCCTGGACGCGTCCCGGTTCTCGCCGATCGCCAGCAAGCGGTTCGGCTACGAAGGCACGCTGACGCTGTTCGACCCGCCGGCGCGGCTCGATCGCATCGAGCTGTCGCAGACCTTCGCCGACCGCCCCAGCGCGATGCGCCGCTTCGTCGAGCGCCGCGGCGGCGACTCGCTGTACATGTGCTACGTCGAGACCCACGACTTCGACGCGCTCAAGGCCCGCTTGCTCGATGCGGGCGCCCGCCTGACGCCGCGCGGCAGCGACATCGCCACCGAGCGCGACGGCCTGTGGGTGCACCCCGCGAGCCTGCACGGCATGCTGCTCGGCGTGTCGCGCACCAGCCTCGCCTGGGAGTGGTCCGGGCGTCCGGCGCTGGTGCAGGCCCGCTGAGCCTGCCGCCCCGGCCCGCGACCCGATGGCCACGCTCGAGATCAAGCCGTACCGCTGCCGGCTGCAGACGCCGTACCGCTGGTCCAAGGGCATCCAGGAATTCCGCGCCGGGCTGATCCTGCGCGCCGACATCGACGGCGCGCTCGGCTGGGGCGAGGCCGCGCTGCCGCCGCACGTGGTGTTCCCCGAGTCGGCGATGGCCGAGAACGGCCGCACGCTGCTGGCGGGCCTGGATCCGGGCGATCCAGACTTCCTCGACGAAGTCGGGCTGCGCGAGTGCCCGCCGCGGCTGCGCTGCGGGATCTCGATGGCCGTTCTGACGGCCCGTGCGCGCGCCGCAGGCCAGTCGCTGGTGCGCTACGTCGTCGGCGACAAGCGGCCCCTGCCGCAGTGGGTGCCGGTCAACGATCTGATCGGCGACGCCTCGCCCGAGGCCTGCGTGCAGCGCGCGCTGGCCGCGCTCGAGCGCGGGCAGGACACCGTGAAGGTCAAGTGCACACCCGAGCGCGAGCTCGACCTGGCGCGCATCGGCGCGATCCGCGCGTCGTGCCCGACGCTGAAGATCCGCATCGACCCCAACGAGTCGTGGCCGCTGGAGTGGGCCGCCGAACACCTGAACGCGATGGCGCGCTTCGACATCGAGTACGTCGAGGAGCCGCTGCCGCGCGGCACGTCGCTCGACGACTACGCGCGGCTGCGGCGGGCCTGCACGGTGCCGATCGCGCTCGACGACTCGGTGCGCTCGACGATCCACGTCGAGCACATCGCCGACCGGCGCGCGGCCGACGTGCTGATCCTCAAGGCGCAGCGCCTGGGCGGACCGGACCGCCTGCTCGAGGTCGTGCAGCGGGCCGAGGCCAACGGGCTGGCCTGCACCGTCACGGCGAGCCTGGAGTCGTCGGTCGGCCTGTACCTGGGCATCCACTGCGCGGCGATGACCTCGCTGCCGATCGCCGCGGCCGGCATCGGCACCGCGCGCTACTTCGCCGAGAACGTCGACGAGCCGCCTGCGATCGAGCGCGGGCGCATGCGCGTGCCGCAGGAGCCCGGCCTGGGCTTCGACCCCACCGACTGGTGGAACCGCCACTGACCAGGTCTCACTCCGGCTTGATGCCCGCGGCCTTGACGACCGGCGTCCAGCGCTCGATCTCGCGCCTGATGTAGGCCGCGTACTCGGTGGGCGTGGAGCCGTGCACCTCATAGCCCTGCTTGATCAGTCGGTCGCGCACGTCCGGCTGGCTGGTGACCTCGCGCACCGTCGCGTACAGCTTGTCGATGATCGCTTTGGGTGTGGCCGCAGGCGCCATCAGGCCGAAGAAGCCACCGCCGACCAGCTCCGGGAAGCCCTGCTCGGCGGTCGTCGGCACGTCGGGCAGCAGCGCCGAGCGCGTGGGCGCACCGTAGGCGATCGCGCGCAGCTTGCCGGCGTGGACCTGCGCCCCCGACGGAATGTAGCCGTCGAGCAGCACCGTGACGGTGCCGGCGACGGCGTCCTGCATCGCCTGCGCGGACCCCTTGTAGCCGATGTGGACCAGGTTGGCGCCGGTCTGGACCTTCCAGCCCTCGCCGATCAGGTGCGGCATCGACCCGACGCCGGCCGTGGCGTAGTTCAGGCCGTTCGGGCTCGCCCTGGCGGCCTGCACGATGTCCTGCATCGTGCGGTACGGCGTGGACGGGTGCACCAGCACCAGCACGCCGCCGCTGGCGACCAGCGAGATCGGGGCCAGGTCCTTCTGCGCGTCGTACGGAGTCTTGATGCCGAGCGCCTGGTTCAGCGCGATCGGTGCGGCCGCGAACAGCAGCGTGTAGCCGTCGGGCGCCGCCTTGGCCACCAGGTCGTTGCCGATCATGTTGGCGGCGCCGGGCTTGTTCTCGACGACGAACGGCTGGCCGAGCCGCTCGGCCAGCTTCTGCGACACCAGCCGGGCCACCGTGTCGAGGGCGCCGCCCGGTGCGAACGGCACCACGACCCGGACCGTGCGCGACGGGTAGCCGTCGGCCGAAGACGTGCCGGTGCCGCCACCGGCCGCCGACGTCCCGGTGCCGCCACCGGCCGGCGTGGCCGGCGACTGGGCCAGCGCCGGTGGGTTCAGCGCGACCGTCGCCACCGCCAACGCTGCGAGCCAATGCTTCATCGTCGTTCCTTTCGAAGGACACAAGCGATCCCGGCGAATTGACGCAATGACTTCGCCGGTCGTAATCTCGAGGGCGATTGTGCGGCATGCCGGCCGATTCCCGGCAAGCGTTCTCTTGGAGTCCATGATGAGCACGAACAAGGATCAGGTCAAAGGCCGAATCGAGGAAGCGAAAGGCAAGGTCAAGGAAGTCGCCGGCAAGCTCGTCGGCAACAAGTCCCTCGAGGCCAAGGGCAAGGTGGAGAAGACTCTCGGCAAGGCCCGCGCAAAGTTCGGGGACGTCAAGCAACAGGTGAAGGTCGCCCAGAAGAAGGTCGCCCAGAAGAAGGCCGCCAAGAAGAAGGCCGCCTGACCGCAGGCTCCGGTTGCCGCGAACCGCCCCCGCGCTCGGGAATCGAGCCCCATGAGGGCCGGCCGCCGCGCCGCGGGGTCATCGGGCACAATGCCAGGCTCCGAACCCCCGTGGAGCCGCCATGGCCGTCTATGCGGTCGATGACACGCGCAAGGGCCGAATCGAATACCGCGACCGCAAGCGCTGGCTGTGGCTGCTGTCGGTTGCCTACCCGCTGCTGCCCTTCCTGGGCATCGGCCTGCACGCGCTGACCGGACAGCCGCTGACGCTGCTGGTGCCGATCGCGATGGTCTACGTGGGCGGGCCGCTGCTGGACGCCTGGCTGGGCGAGGACGAGAACAATCCGCCCGAGGAGGTGGTCCCGCAGCTCGAGGCCGACCGCTACTACCGCGTGCTGACCTGGCTGACGGTGCCGCTGCACTTCGTGGCGCTGCTGGGCTGCGCGTGGTGGGCCGGCACGCAGGACATGCCCTGGTGGGGATTCCTGACGATGGCCGTGACCGCGGGCATGGTCTCGGGGCTGGGCATCAACACCGGCCACGAACTCGGCCACAAGCGTGCCGCGTTCGAGCGCTGGCTCGCGAAGATCGTGCTCGCGGTGCCGGTGTACGGCCACTTCTGCGTCGAGCACAACCGCGGCCACCACCGCGACGTGGCGACCCCCGAGGACCCGGCCAGTGCACGGATGGGCGAGAGCATCTACCGCTTCGCGCTGCGCGAAATTCCGGGCGGCATGCGTCGCGGCTGGGCGCTCGAGCGCCAGCGCCTGGCGCAGGCGGGCAGGCCGGCGTGGAGCCCGGACAACGAGCTGCTGCAGTCGTACGCGATCTCGCTGGTGCTGCAGGCGGGCATCGTGATGGCCTGGGGCTGGGCGATGGTGCCGTTCCTGGCGATCCACAACGTGCTGGCGTGGTGGCAGCTGACCAGCGCCAACTACGTCGAGCACTACGGGCTGCTGCGCCGCCGCCTGCCCAGCGGCAGGTACGAGCGGCCCGAGCCCTGGCACTCGTGGAACGCCAACCACACGTACACCAACCTGGTGCTGTTCCAGCTCGAGCGGCACTCGGACCACCACGCCAACCCGAGCCGGCGCTACCAGTCGCTGCGCCACTTCGAAGACCTGCCGCAGCTGCCCAGCGGCTACAACGGCATGTTCCCGATCGCCTACCTGCCGCCGCTGTGGTTCCGCGTGATGGACCCCCGGCTGCTCGCGCTGCGGCACATCGGCGGCGACCTCGACCGGGTCAACGTCGACCCGACGCGGCGCGAGGCGATCTACGCCCGCTACGGCCAGCTCGAGAAGCTGCGCACGCGGGGGGCAGGCGGGCCGAGCGAAAGCGGGTCCGACCGCCCGGCGGAGCGCGCGCGATGAAGTGGCGGATGGCCGAGAACTCGCTGTTCGCGATCCTGCTGCGATCGCCATGGTGGATCAGCTTCCTGGTGGCCGCGGGCATCTTCGTGCTGGTGCGCTTCGCGATGCCCGCGGCCTGGACGCTGCCGCTGGCCTACGCGCTGGTCGTGCCGCTGCCGTTCATCGTCATCGGCGTGCTGGCCGCGTGGCGGCAGCTGCGCGCACCGAGCGCCACGCGCGTGGCCGAGACGCTGGCGGCCGTGCGGGCGATGTCGTGGGCCGAGTTCTCGGCCGCGCTCGAGGCGGCCTACCGGCGCGACGGCTATGCCGTGGTGCGCCTGGGCGGCGGAGGCGCCGACCTGGAACTCAGCAAGGCGGGTCGCACGACGCTGGTCGGCTGCAAGCGCTGGAAGGCGGCGCGCACCGGCGTCGAGCCGCTGCACGAGCTGCAGGCGCTTCGCCAGGCCCGCGACGCGCACGACGCGGTCTACGTCGCGACCGGCGAGGTCAGCGACAACGCGCGCGCCTTTGCCGCGCAGAAGAACATCCGGCTCGCGGTCGGCCCCGAGCTGGCTGCGCTGCTGCCCGTGCCGCGCCGGCCCGCGGCTCAGGCGTCGTGACCGGGGTCGTCACCCGCTGAGGGCAGCTCCTCGTCGAGGTCGACGCCGATCAGCCGCGAGATCCGGATCGGCACGTCGGCGCGCTGAAGCGCCGCCACCACGTCCTGCAGCTGACGGTCGGCGACGGTCATGCGGCTGCGCGAGCGGATGTACTCGGCCCACGATTCGATGATGAACCGCTCGACGAAGCGCCCGTCCTCGCCGACGTCGTGGAAGACCCGCCAGGAGCTGGCGCCATTGCGGCGGCGCGTCGGCTCGACCGCCCGGATCGCGTGCATGAACGCCGCGCGGTGCTCGAAATCGATGCGGTAGTCGACCTGGACCAGCACCGGCCCGTCGTCGGGCATCGGCTCCACCTTCAGCGCGAGGTCGGGCAGCGCGGCATAGGGGGGGACGTCGGCTTCGGCGCTGAAGTCCACGCGCACCCGCCGGTTCAGCGCCTGCAGC
>CAYGZN010000035.1:0-13762 GCA_964354355.1 uncultured Burkholderiaceae bacterium
TCCGCGACTTCAAGCACGGGATCACCGGCGCGATGCTGTGGAAGGCGCAGCACCCCGACGTCGAGACGTTCTACGGCAGCCCGCACCAGAAGAAAGGCACCGAGTGCAACGACTGCCACATGCCCAAGATGAAGGACCCGAAGACCGGCGAGAAATACACGTCGCACTGGCAGACCTCGCCGAGGCACTACATCAAGGAGACCTGCCTCGAGTGCCACGAGAAGTGGACCGAGAAGCAGGCGATCTACGTGATCGACTCGATGAAGAACCAGTACAACGGCAAGCTGCGCAAGGCCGAGTTCTGGCTGACCCGCTTCGTCGACAAGTTCGAGGAGGCGCAGAACCTGGGCGTGGACAGCGCCGTGCTCGAGCAGGCACGCGCGATGCACTACGAGGCGCACGTGCACTGGGAGTGGTGGACCGCCTCCAACGGCTCGTACTTCCACAATCCCGAACAGGCGCAGGACTCGATCAACAAGGGGATGACCATCTCGCAGGGCGGCATCAAGCTGCTCGACGAGGCGATGGCCAAGCGCCGCGCGGCGCCGCGCACCTCGAGTGCCGCACCGTCCGTGGCGCCGGTGGCGCAGGCGTTGCGCTAGCGCGGGGCCCGATGCTCGGGTGCGCGGTGTCTGCCGGCGCGCGGCGCCGGCTGCCCGCCGCGCGCCCGGTGGTGTGGTCCGGCATCGACCGGAACCGGTGTCGTGGCTGACGCGGACCCCCGGCTCCTGTTCGGCGCGCTGGCCGCACTGATGGTGGCGGCCGCGCTGTACTTCGTGCTGCCGTGGCGGCGACGCCGTTCACGCGGATTGCACGCCGGCGCTGAACGGGACGCCGGGGCCGAATTGGACGCCGGGGCCGGTTCGGTCACCGGGGCCGGCCTGCACGGCGACGCGGCGGCGCCCGCGTCCGGCAGACGGGCTCGATGGGCGACAGCCGTGGTGCTGGGGCTCGGTCTGCCGGCGGCGGCCATCGCGCTGTACGTACTGCTCGGCGACCCGGGCGCGCTCGGCGACGCACGCTCCGAGCTGTCCGAGCAGCTGCTGGCCGCCAACGGACCCACGGGGCCGGCAGCGGCCGAGCACGTTTACGCGGAGCTCGAGCGGCACCTGCAGCGCCAACCGGGCGACGGTCGCGCACGGGTGCTCAAGGCGCGGCTGGACACGCAGGCGCAGCGCTTCGACGTCGCGGCGGCCGGCTATGCGAAGGCCCTGCAGGACCCGTCCAAGGTGGCGGGCGACCCCACCGTGTGGGTCGAGTACGCCGAGGCGGTCGGCATGGCCCAGGGCGGCACGCTGATCGGGCAGCCCCAGCAGCTGGTCGCGAGGGCGCTGTCGCTGAACCCCACGCACCCGCAGGCGCTGGACCTGGCCGGCAGCGCCGCGTGGGAACTGCGCGACTTCGCGCAGGCCGCGCAGCACTGGAAGCGGCTGCTCGAGCAGATCCCGCCGGGCAGTGCGCGACACGTGGAACTGTCCGCGGCGATCGAGGCGGCCGAGCGGCGCGCCCGGTTTTCGCTGCCGCCCGCGCGGCCATGACGTCGCACGGACGGACCGCGTGAACGGCGACCCTTCGCGCCTGCGCGACGCGATCGTCGTGGGGGCCGGCATCTCGGGACTGGTGGCCGCGCACCGCCTGAAGCGCGCCGGTTTCGACGTGCAGGTGATCGACGCCAGCGCGCGGCCCGGCGGCGTGATCGCAACCGTCGTGCGCGACGGCTGCCTGTTCGAGCGCGGGCCGAACAGCGCGCTGGACACGACGCCGCTGATCGGCGAGCTGGTCGCCGAGCTCGGGCTGGGCGCCGAGATCCGCTTCGCCGCCGAGGCAGCCGCCAAGCGTTACGTGGTGCGCGCCGGCGTGCTGACGGCGCTGCCCACGTCGCCTGCGGCGTTCTTCGCCACGTCGCTGTTCTCGGCCTCGGCCAAGCTCGCGCTGATGCGCGAGCCCTTCGTGCGCGCTGGTGCACCGGACACCGAGGAGTCGATCGCCGCGTTCGTGCGGCGCCGCCTCGGCACCGAGTTCCTCGACTACGCGATCGACCCGTTCGTGGCCGGCATCTATGCGGGCGACCCGGAGCAGATCTCGGTGCCGGCCGCATTCCCGAAGCTGCACGCGCTGGAGCAGCGCTGGGGCAGCCTGATCCGCGGCCAGTTCCTCGGTGCGCGCGAGCGCAGGCGCCAGCAGGAGACGGCCAAGAACACCGCAAAGAGCTTTTCGTTCGCGCACGGCATGCAGTCGCTGACCGACGCGCTGGCGGCCGCGGTCGGCGGCATCGCACCACACACCCGAGCCACCGGACTCGCGCGCGACGATGCCGGGACCTTCACGCTGGATCTCGAGCAGCCCGGCGGGCCGGCCCGCTGGCGCGCGCGCAGCGTCGTGCTGGCCACGCCGGCCGACGCCGCCGCAACGCTGCTGCGCGGGCACGCGCCCGATGCCGCCGCGGCGCTCGATTCGATCGCCTATGCACCCGTCGCCACCGTGGCCTCGGCGTATCCGGCTGCGGCGATCGCGCACGCACTGGACGGGTTCGGCTGCCTCGTGCCGCGCAAGGAGCAGCGCCGCGTGCTGGGCGTGCTGTTCTCGAGCACGATGTTCGACGGCCGGGCGCCGGCCGGCACGGTGCTGCTGACCACCTTCGTCGGCGGCCTGCGCCACCCCGAGCTGCCCGGCCTGCCCGAGGACGAGATCGCAGCACTCGCGCACGCCGAGCACGGCGTGCTGCTGGGCGCACGCGCCGCGCCGCTGTTTCAGGCCGTCACGCGCTGGCCGCGCGCGATTCCGCAGTACACGCTCGGCCACCTGGCGCGCGTGGCCCGCGCCGACGACGCACAGCGACGGATGCCGGGGCTGTTCCTGTGCGCGAGCTTCAAGGGCGGCGTGTCGGTCGGCGACTGCATCCGCAGCGGCCACCTGGGCGCGGATGCGGTGGCCGGACACCTGCGCGCGCCGGCGTCGGCGCGGGCCTGACATCGGCCTCGGCCAGGCGGCGATGGACAAGGCTTCACCGCTGCTCGCTCTGGCCGTCGGGCTGATGCTGCTGGCTCCGCTGGCGCTGCCCGCTGCGAATGCACGCGCGTCACGGGGCTGGGTCGTCGCGTTCGTGGCCACGCTGGTGCTGTACCTCGGCCTGGCGACGCTGCCGGGCCTGCTGCCCGGCGATCGCCTGTTCGGCGATCGCTGGAACTGGAGCGGCCCGCTGCTCGGACTGGCGGGCGCGCTGTGGATCGCGTCGATGCTGGTGCGGCGCGTCGGCGCTTCGTGGCGCGAGATGGGCTTTACGTGGGCCCAGCGGCCGGGCTCGATCGGCCCGGCGCTGTGGGTGTCGGCCGGCGCGCTGTCGCTCAACGCGCTGGCGATGAGCCACAGCACGTTTCGCCTGCCTGCCGTGCCGCTGCAGACGTGGCTCTACCAGGCCACGTTGCCGGGACTGGTGGAGGAGTCGGTGTTTCGCGGCGTGCTGCTGGCGCTGCTCGACCGTGCGTTCGCGTCACGCGGAAACGGCGGGCGCGGCTCGTTCGACCTGCTCGGCGCCTCGATCGGCTGGGGCGGCGTCGTGGTCACGCTGGTCTTCGTGGCCCTGCACGGTGTCACCGCGGGCACGCTGACCGGCGTGCTGCCGGCCGCAGTGCTGTACCTGTGGCTGAGGGTTCGCACCGGCAGCCTGGTGCTGCCGATCGTCGTGCACAACCTCTGGAACCTGCTGGTCCACGTCGCGCACCTTTGAGGGCACGCGCGATGTCACCGATACGCGACCAGGCAGGCGACGGCCAGCACGGTCATCGTCGCGCCGGCTACCATGCGCCGCGTGACGGGCTCTTCACGAAGCACCCCTGCGCTGACCAGTGCCGTGATCAACGGGTAGGTCGCGACGACCGGCGCGACGAACGAGACGGGCGCTCGTTGAAGGGCGCCGTACATCAGCAGCACGGCAGCCCCGTTGAGCACCCCGGTGACCGCGAACCAGGCCACGCCGCGGCCGGGCCTGCGGCGCCTCGCGCAAGAGCCCACCTGGTTCGCGGCGACGACAGCCAGCGACGACACCGCGTAGCCGATCAGGCTCGCTGAAAAAGGGCTCGGCCACAGCATCAGCCCGGCCTTGGCCGCGGTCTGGGCCAGCCCGCGCAACACGGCGCCCGCAATGGGCCAGCGCAGCGACCATGCGGTGAAGCCCGGACGCACGGCCCCCTGCTTCCACGACAGAACGGCCACCCCGGCGACGATCGCCACGCAGGCGACGGCTGCCCGCGCGGGAATCCGTTCACCGAGGAACCCACCCGCCGCGATCATCGCAAACATCGGGGCGGTGCCGGACACCGCCCCCGTGATCGTCGGGCCCAGTTCCTGGTTCGAACGAAACGTGAGGATCGTCACGAGCGCCGGGAAGAACACACCGACCAGCGCGAACAGCAGTCCTGCGCGAAGGGTGAACCCCTCGACGTCGAACGCGAACGGTGCAGCCAGCGCAAGCAGGACCGCGGCCGTGGGAATGCTGACCGCAGCGCCCGAGCGGGCATCGAGCGTGCGCAGCCCGATCCGGCCGCTGACGAGCGCAATGCCGAAGCACAGCGAACTCGACATCGCCAGGGTCAGCGCGGCGTCCATCGTGCCGTGGCCAAGGCCATGCCCTGGATGTGCCGCGTATCGACGTGGGTGCAGGGGTGTCGCGCGTCGGCGACGGCTACATCCCCAGCCGCACGCGGGTGATCGCCATGCCCGCGGCGGCCTGCGTCGGCTCGACCACCGGTACGCCGAGCGCGTCCTCGAGCGGGCCGCGGTACTGGGCCATGCCGGCGCACCCCATCACGACGACGTGCGCACCGTGGTCCTCGACGAGTCGCCGCCCAGTGTCGATCATCCGCGCGCGGGTCCGCTGCGGATCGGCGAGCTCGGTCACCTGCAGCCCGACCGCCAGTTCGCAGGCGAGCCGGTCGGTCACGCCCATCGCGCCCAGATAGCGCAGGTGGCGGGGAATCGACGTCGGCAGGATCGCGATCACGCCGAAGCGATGGCCCAGCGTCAGCGCCATCAGGATGCCGCACTCGGAGATGCCCAGCACCGGCTTGCGGGTCAGTTCGCGGGCGCTGTGCAGCCCCGGGTCGCTGTAGCAGGCGATCACGAACGCCGCGCAGTCGGCGTCGCGGCCGGCGATCAGGCGCCCGAGCGGCCCGACCACGCCGTCGACGTCGCGCTGGGTCTGGATCCCCGGCGGCCCTTCGGCCAGCGTCACGCACTCGAACTGCGGACCGTCGGCCATGCGCAGCGGCTCGAGCGCACGGGCGATCCCTTCGGTGACCGCGACGGTCGAATTCGGGTTGATGACGAGAATGCGTGCCGGCGCCCGGCTGGACTCGCTCATGAACGGCTCCTAACGGATGCTGACCGCCTGCCGCTCGTAGCGCGAGAGCAGTCGGACCAGCGGCCACAACAGGATCAGGTAGATCAGTCCGGCGGCGATCACCGGCGTCGCGTTGTACGTCACCGACTGGACCTGCCGCGCTGCATAGAGCAGCTCGGGCAGCGCGACGACGCTTGCGATCGACGTGATCTTCGCGACCTCCAGCGTATTGCTGATCAGGTCCGGCGTCATGTTGCGCACGGCCTGCGGAATCACGACATGCCGCAGGGTCTGCCAGCGGGTCAGCCCGGTCGAGCGGGCCGCCTCGGTCTGACCGCGGGGAATCGACTCGATGCCGGTGCGCAGGATCTCGCCGTAGTAGCTCGACGTGTTGAGCAGGAAAGCGATCGACACCGACACGATCGGCGCGAGCAGGATCCCCAGGAACGGCAGGCCGAAAGCGACGAACAGCAGCAGCACGAGCGGTGGAAACGCGCGGAACAGATCGGTGTAGACGACGGCGCTCCAGCGGATCCAGCGGTGCCTCGCGGTCGATGCGAGCGCCAGCACGAGGCCGCCCGCGATGCCCAGCGGAATCGCGACCAGGCACAGTCCCAGCGTCATGACCAGGCCGCGCAGCAAATACGGCGCGGCCTCGGCCAGGATCGTCGGATTCAGGAACCCGCTGATCAGCGCGTCCATCGCCGCCGCCTAGCGCACACCGGCCGGCCGGACCGCGTACCGGGCCTCGACCCAGCGCCCGAACCAGACGAGCGGGATGAACAGGATCAGGTAGGCGATCGCGCCCAGCGTCAACGGTGACGGGTTGTAGGAGAACGCGTAGCCCGCCTGCGCCTGGTAGAGGATCTCGCCGACGGCGACCACCGAGGCCAGCGCCGTGTTCTTGGTGATCACGATCGCCCGGCTGGTCAGCGGTGCGACCGTCAGTCGGGCGGCCTGAGGCAGCACGACCAGCCGCAGCGCCTGCCCGCGCTGCAGCCCGCTCGCGCGTGCGGCCTCCCACTGTCCGCGCGGTACCGAAAGGATGCCGGCCCAGACGATCTCTTCGGCAAAGGCGGCCAGCACCAGCGACAGACCGATCCACGCCGACGCGAAGCCGGAGAACCGCACCCCGATGCCCGGCAGCGCGAAGTAGATGACGATCAGGATCACCAGCGGCGGAACCGCGCGGAACACGTCGGCGAACAGCACGATCAGCACGTTGAGCGGCCGCCAGCGCAGGCTGCGCAGCACCGCCAGAAGGAAGCCCAGCGCAATGCCGGTGGCGACGACGACCAGGGCCAGCACGACCGTCACGCCCATGCCCTGCACGACCTGCGGCAGGTACTGGCGCATGATCGCCAGGTTGAAGAAGGTGTCGACGAGCGCGGACATGGGCGGCGGGGATCGCTGCGGGATGCGGGCGGTGGCCGGCTCAGCGATGCTCGATGCTGGCGACGAAGTCGCGGATCCGGGGGTGCGCGCCCTCGCCGAAGATGTGGCTCGGCGGCCCTTCCTCGAGGATGCGCCCGCCATCCATGAACACGACCCGGTCGGCCGCGGTTCGCGCAAACCCCATCTCGTGACTGACGACCATCATCGTCATGCCCGCGGCGCGCAGTTCGCGCAGCACCGCCAGCACGCTGCCGACCAGTTCCGGGTCGAGCGCCGAGGTCGGCTCGTCGAACAGCACGATCGCGGGCTCCAGGGCCAGCGCGCGGGCGATCGCGACGCGCTGCTGCTGCCCGCCCGACAGCTCGGCGGGCTTCGACTGCGCCTTGTCGGCCAGCCCGACCCGGCGCAGCGCCTCGACGGCGCGGGCATCGGCCACGTCGCGGGGCAGTTTCAGCACATGCACCAGCGCGAGCCCGACGTTGTCGCGGGCGTTCAGGTGCGGATACAGGTTGAACGACTGGAACACCATGCCGATCCGGCGGCGAACCGCATTGAGGTCGGTGCCCGGCGCCAGGATGTCGTGGCCCTCGAAGAGGATCTGGCCGCTGCTCGGCTCCTCGAGCCGGTTGCAGCAGCGCAGCAGCGTCGACTTCCCCGACCCCGACGGACCGATGACGAAGACCAGTTCCCGCTCGGCGACCCTCAGGTCGATGCCGCCCAGCACCTCGGTGGACCCGAACGACTTGCGCAGGCCGCGCACCTCGAGCAGGGTGCGCGGCTGGGGTCGGGTGTCCGCGTTCAACGACACCGCAATGCGACCCCCCTCGTCACCGGCATGCGGCGACGCGCGGGGTCGCATCGTATCCGGGCAAGCCCGGCACGCCCGACCCCGCGTAGACCGTGACCGCCGCGGAACCGGCCTCGGGCTTGACGCCGAACCACTTCTCCGAGAGCCTGGCGATCGTGCCATCCTTCTTCAGGCACTCGATCGCTTCGTCGACGGCATTGCGAAGCTTGGTGTCGTCCTTGCGGAACACGGCGGCCCAGACCAGTCCCTCGTCGACCTTCAGCGTGGTCAGCCTGAGCTTGCCCGGATTCTTCGTCACGGCATAGGCCGACACGGTGTTGCCGCCGAGGGTCGCATCGGCCCGGCCCGACAGCACGGCCTGCACCGCATCGGTGTTCGTCGGGTAGGACTCGTGCTTGAATCCGTACTTGGCCGCGTTGTCGGCGGCCCACTTGTCGTAGGCCGAGCCCTTGTTGACCGACACCGTCATTCCCTTCAACCCCTCGAAGGACTGGAGGTCGGGCTTGTTCGCCGGCACGAGGAACTGGTAGTAGGTGTTCAGATAGCCTTCGCTGAACAGCAGGTTCTGCGCCCGCTCGGCCGTCACCGTGGTCGGCGCGCCGACGAAGTCGATCCGCCCGGCATTCATCGCCGGAATCAGGCCGGAGAACTCGGCGGCATAGATCTCGACCTTGCGGCCCATCTGCTTGCCGATCGCCTCGATCAGGTCGACGTTGAAGCCCTCGACGCCGCCGCCCATCTTGGGCATCGCATGCGGGGCGAACGTTCCGTCGACCCCGGCAACCAGCGGCTTGTCCTGCGCGAGCGCGGCCGACGGGCTCGCGGCCAGGACCGCCAGGCCCATGCAGGCTGCGGCGAGCCACGTGGCGACGCGGTCAGGGTTGCGCCGTGGCGAAGCGGTTGCAGTCAGTGTCTTCATCGTCAGGTCCTCACTCGGGGTTTTGCGGCGAGACTTCCGCGCCGACGCGGTCGATCAGGATCCGGTAGTGCTCGGGCCGCCGGTGGGCGGCGTAGTTGAACATGGTGCGCTTCAGGTCCTGCGCCAGGTCGAGGTCGGCCGCGAACGTGATCAGCTCGTCGTCCTCGGTGACGCTCTTGGCGACGATCTCGCCCGAAGGCGCCACGATGACCGAATGGCCGAACATCCGGAAGCCGTCCTCGAAGCCGCACTTGGCGGTCTCGACCAGCCAGGTCGCGTTCATGAACGCCATCGCCTGCGCCATGACCAGGTGATGGTGCACGCGCAGCGCCGGGGGCTCGGGGTAGTGAAGGTTCTCGGTCGGCGTGTTGAAGCCCAGCGTGATCAGTTCGGCGCCCTGCAGCGTCAGCGCCCGGAACGCCTCGGGCCAGCGGCGGTCGTTGCAGATCAGCATGCCCATGATCGCGCCCTGCATCCGCCAGGTGCGAAACCCGAGGTCGCCGACCTCGAAGTACTTCTTCTCGAGGTGCTGGAACGCAGCCTGCGGCTTGTGATCGGCGTGGCCCGGCAGGTGCACCTTCCGGTACCGGCCGATCACCTCGCCCGACGGCGAGACCAGGATCGCCGTATTGAAGCGCCGCGTGCCGCCGGCCTCCCGCAGCAGTTCGGCGTAGCCGAGGTAGAAGCCGATGCCGTATCGCCGGGCCGCATCGAACAGCGGCTGCGTCGCCGGCGAGGGCATGCTCGCCTCGAAGAAGCGTCGATCGACCTCGGCCTGGTCGTCGAACCAGTAGCGCGGAAAGAAGGTCGTCAGCGCCAGTTCGGGAAAGACGACGAAGCGCACGTTGCGCGCATGCGCCTCGTCGAGCAGCGCCAGCAGGCGCCGAACGACCGATTCACGACTGTCGGCCAGGTGGATCGCGCCGAGCTGCGCGGCGGCGAGGGTCAGTTTCCGGGACATGGTGCTGCGTCGAATCCCTTTTGGTGACATCCCTTGTGGTGGCGCGCCCGCCGCAGGTCATTCGGGTCAGACGTCGAGCGGCGTATTCCAACGGTCCAGCTGGGCGATCTCGGCAATCCGCACGCCAGCCGGCAACAGCGCGTCGGACCGGCCTCTGGGCAGGAACCGCCCGCGCCCCCGCAGGGACGCCATCGCCTGCGGATCGTGCCCCGGCTCGATGATCGGCAGGCCCCGGGAAATGACGGTGGTCGGCCAGCCGGTCAGCTCCCGACCTTCGTACGGAGTGTAGCCGGTGTTGTCGTGCAACCGGCCGGCCGTGACGACGACCCGATGGCCCGGATCCCAGATCGCCAAGTCCGCGTCGCTGCCCTCGGCGATCAAGCCCTTGCGCGGGGCCAGCCCGTAGATCCGGGCATGCCGGGTCGCGGTCAGCTCGACGAACTCGCACAGGCTGATCCGACCGGCGCCGACCCCGTAGGTGAACAGCAGCGGCAGCCTCAGTTCCAGGCCGGGCACGCCGTTGGCCATCTCCTTGAACGTCGTCTTGTCGCCCTTGGGCAGCTTGCCGCTCGCGTCGTAGCGGTAGGGCGCGTGGTCGGACGAATAGACCGACAGCGCGCCGTCCTTCAGCCCCTGCCAGCAGGCCTCCTGCGCGGCGGCGTCACGCGGCGGCGGCGAACAGCAGAACATCGCGCCTTCGAGCCCGCGGTCGATGTCGGCGCCGGTGAGGAACAGGTACTGCGGGCAGGTCTCGCCGAACACCTTCAGGCCGCGGCGCTGCGCGTCGCGGATCGCCTGCACGCCTTCGATGGTGCGCACGTGCACGATCAGGATCGGCGTATCGACCAGCTCCGCCAGCGCGATCACGCGGTTGATCGCCTCGGCCTCGGACGAGCGCGTGTGGCTGATCGCGTGATACCGCGGCGCCACGTTGCCCTGCTTGACCAGGCGGCCGGACAGCCACGAGATCATGCCGTGGTTTTCGGCATGGATCATCGTCAGGGCACCGTGCCGGCGGGCGACCGCCAGCACGTCGAGGATCTGCTCGTCGTGCAGCCGCATCCGCTCGTACGTCATGAAGATCTTGAACGAGCGGATGCCGGTGTCGATGGCCGCCGGCAGGTCGGCGGACAGGGTCTGCGGGTCCGGGTTCGCGACGATCAGGTGAAACCCATAGTCGATCACCGCTTTCTCGGCGGCCCGGCGATGGTAGTCGGCGAGCACGGCGGGGATGCGGTCGTCGCGGTGCTGGGCGCAGAAGGGCACGACGGTCGTGGTGCCGCCGTAGGCCGCGGAGACCGTGGCCGAGTGGAAATCGTCGGCGCACATGATGCCGAACGACGACACCTGCTCGATGTGGCAGTGGCTGTCGACGCCCCCGGGCATGACCAGCTTGCCTCGGGCATCGATCTCGCGGCCGCCGGCGGCCAGCCCCGCACCGACGGCGGTGATCGTCTCGCCGGCGATGCCGACGTCGGCCTCGAACACCCGCTCGGCGGTCACGACGGTGCCGCCCCGCACGACCAGGTCGAAGTTCATCGCGCCCGCCCGAGGTCGGCGAGCTTGTTCTCGATGCGCGTCATCATCCGCGTGAGATCGGCGTGTTCGTCGGCGTTCAGTGCCACGCCGGGCGCGCGCACCCGGGCGCTGCGGATCGCGCCACGCCGGCGCAGGATCTCCTTGCGCCAGGCCAGCGCGACGCCGGCCTGCGTCTCGTAGCGCACCAGCGGCAGATAGATCTCGAACAGGTCGTCGGCGAGGTCGCGGTCCCCGGCCTTCATGGCACGGTAGACCTCGGTGAGCATCTCGGGGTAGGCGACGCCGGTCATCGCGCCATCCGCGCCGCGGGCGAGCTCCAGCGGATAGAACAGGCCGTTGTTGCCGACCAGGATCGACACCCGGCGCTGCCCTTTCGCTTCGAGCGCGCGGATCCGGGAGATCTTGGTGAGGCCGGGGCAGTCCTCGGCCTTGAGCATCACCACCTGCGGCAATTCGGCGACGATCCGGCTGAACACCGGCACCGACATGTAGGCGCCGGTCACCGCCGGATAGTCCTGCAGGCAGACCGGAACGTCCGGACCCAGCGCGGCACAGGCACCGGCGTAGAAGCCGAAGAACTGCTCGTCGTGCCTGACCGTGGCCGGCGGCGCGATCATCACGCCGGCCGCGCCCGCCTGCATCGCCTCACGGGCCAGCGCCACCATCGGATCGAAGGCCGGCGAGGTCACGCCGACGATCACCTTGACGCGCCCGGCGACCCGATCGAGGAAGCGCCGCATGACGGCCAGCGACTCGTCCTGGGACAACTTGTTCGCTTCGCCCATGATGCCCATGATGGTCAGGCCATCGATGCCGAAGCGCAGGTAGAAGTCGGTCAGCGAATCGATGCTGTCGTGGTCGACCCCACCCGACTCGGTGAACGGCGTCGCGGCGATGACGTAGACGCCGGCGGTTTCGGCATGGATTCGTGCGGGGTTTCGTTCATTCATCGGCCCATTATCGGCATCGGCCGACCGGATCCGCAAGGGGCTTCGGTTCGAAACCGGCATCAGCCCGCTGCGCCGGCCCCGGCAGCGGACGCAGCAGGCCCGGCGCAGCAGCGCTCGACCAGGTACAGGATCGACTGGTACGGGAACCCGGCCTGCTCCGACAGGCCGATCTCGCAGGTGCGGCTGGTCGAATAGCCGATCGTGCAGTCCGCCGGCAGCGCGGCCTTCAGGTGGCGCAGCGCGTGCTCGTTGAGCTCGGGGCGCACGAAGCCGCGGTCACCGGCGAAGCCGCAGCACTGCACGTCGTCGATCGTCACCACCTGGTCGCTGCAGCGCGCGGCAATCGCCACCAGCTTTTCCACGGTGCCCATCTTGCGCACGCTGCAGACGGGGTGGACGGCCACGGCGCCCGGCTGCGGCGCAATGCTCACGCGGGGCAGCACCACGTCGTGCACGAACTCGATGCTGTCGTGCACCGGCAAGCGGCCGGCCAGCACCCGCTTCATGCGGTACGCGCAGGGGCTGGTGTCGAACACGATCGGCCAGCGCCCGCCTTCGCTGGCGTCGCGCAGCGCAGCCTCGAGCTCGTCCGACTTCGCCTTGGCCGCGTCGTCCAGGCCCTTGCTCTCGAACGGCTGCCCGCAGCAGTGGCCCGCCAGCGCCTGCGGGTAGACCACGTCGAAGCCGGCGCGCTGCAACAGCCGCTCGGCCACCGACGGCAGCACCTCGACGCCGTCGTGGCCGCGCTGCGCGCCCATGTTGCGCGCCGCGCAGCTGGGGAAGTACACGACGCGCTCGGCGCGCGCCGGGTGCTGGGGCGCGGGCAGCGCGGGCCGGGCCACGGGGCGCAATGGCCGGGGCACGAAGTGGACCGGCCGCGCCAGCGCCGGCGACCACTTGGGCAGCCGCCCGCCCGAGGCGCGGCGCAGGGCATCGAGCGCACCCTTCATGGCGGTCGTGCCGACCACGCCGTGCAGCAGGTCCGCCGCACCCAGCCCGAGCCGCACGCCGGCCGTCAGCCCGGCGTACTGGCGGGCCGCCACGCCCGCCACCTGCTTCGCCAGCGGACTGGCGCGCCGGCCGCGCAGCGCCTTGATCAGCAATCCGGTCTCGATGCCCACCGGGCACGCCGTCGCGCACAGGCCGCAGGCGGCACAGGTCTCGATGCCGTGGTAGTCGTACAGCCGCTTCAGCTCGGCGGCGTGCGCGGCCGGTCCGGGCCCGGCGTCGGCCGGGCCATTCGCTTCGACGCTGCCGACGGCCTCGACGCTCCCATCCGCCTCGACGCTGCCGACGGCGTCGAGCCGCGCGATCTCGCGCCAGCCGACGATGCGCTGGCGCGGCGACAGCGTCAGGCCGCGCGACGGGCACTTCGACTCGCAGAAACCGCACTCGATGCACTTGTCCACCCGCACGTCCGCCGCAGGCATCGGCTTGAGGTGTTTCAGGTGCGACTGCGGGTCGCCGTTGAGGATCACCCCCGGGTTCAGCAGCCCGTGCGGGTCGAGCAGCGCCTTGATGCGGCGCATCGCCGCGTAGGCCTGCACGCCCCACTCCATCTCGACGAACGGCGCCATGTTGCGGCCGGTGCCGTGCTCGGCCTTCAGCGAGCCGTCGTAGGTGTGCACGACCATCTCGCACACCGCGTCCATGAAGCGGCGATAGCGATCGACCTCGGCGGCACTGCCGAAGTCCTGCGTGAAGACGAAGTGCAGGTTGCCTTCGAGCGCGTGCCCGTAGATGATCGCCTCGGGGTAGCCGTGCTCGCGCAGCAGGCGCTGCAGCTCCAGCGTGGCCTCGGCCAGCCGCTCGACCGGGAAGGCGACGTCCTCGATGATCACCGTGGTGCCGG
>CAYGZN010000036.1:0-5188 GCA_964354355.1 uncultured Burkholderiaceae bacterium
CCAGGCGCCGGATGACGTCGAAGGTCAACACGCCCAGGTGCTGGGTCTGGGCGCCGTCGGCAATCGTGCGCGGCGTGTCGATGTGCACGATGCGGCCCGCCGCCAGCGACTGCTGCCCGTCGTTGCCCGCCTCGGGCTCGACGCCCCAGACCGCGCAGCGCGGCGACAGCTCGCGGGCCGCCAGCGCGCACCCCGAGGTCAGCCCGCCGCCACCCAGGCAGACCAGCAGCACGTCGAGCTCGCCCACCTCCTCGAACAGCTCGCGCGCCGCGGTGCCCTGGCCGGCGATGACGTCGGTGTGGTCGTAGGGCGGGATCAGCGCCAGCCCCCGTTCGCGGGCCAGCGTCGCGCCGATGACCTCGCGGTCCTGCGTGTAGCGGTCGTACGGCACCACCTCGCCGCCGTAGCCGCGGGTGGCCGCCAGCTTGGCGGCCGGCGCGTCGTTGGGCATCACGAGGGTCGCGGGCGCGCCCAGCAGCGACGCGGCGCAGGCGATCGCCTGCGCGTGGTTGCCCGACGAGAACGCGACCACGCCGGCACGCCGCTGCGCGTCGGACAGGGCCGCGATCGCGTTGTACGCGCCGCGGAACTTGAACGCACCGCCGCGCTGCAGGTTCTCGCACTTGAAGAACAGCCGCGCTCCGGTCAGCGCATCCGCGGTGCGCGAGGTCAGCACCGGCGTGCGGTGTGCGACGCCCTGCAGGCGCGCCGCGGCGGCGGCGACGTCCTGGTAGACGGGAACCCTCATCGGCTCAGCCCTTTCCTTTCCACGGCACCAGCCGGCGCTCGGCCCAGCGCATCAGCAGGTCGAACAGGTAGGCGACGACACCGATCACGACGATGCCCATCACGACGATGTCGGTGCGCAGGAAGTTCGACGCGTTGAGCACCATCTGGCCGAGCCCGACGTTGGCGGCAACCATCTCGGCGGCCACCAGCGTGGTCCAGCCGAAGCCGATCGCGATGCGCATGCCGACCAGGATCTCCGGCATCGCAGCAGGCAGGATCACGTGCCGGATCACCTGCCAGCGCCCGGCGCCCATCGAGTACGCGGCGTGGATCTGCTCCTGCGACGCCGCACGCATGCCGTGGCGGGCCGACAGCGCCAGCGGCGCGAAGCACGCCAGGAAGATCAGGATCACCTTGGGCAGCTCGTCGATGCCGAACCAGATGATGACCAGCGGCAGGTAGGACAGCGGCGGCAGCGGCCGGTAGAACTCGATCGGCGGGTCGAAGATGCCGCGCGCGATGCGCGACACGCCCATCGCGATGCCGACCGGGATGGCGGTGACGCACGCCAGCAGGAACGCGCTGAACACGCGCAGCATGCTGGCCAGGAAGTGCTCGAGCAGCGGCTTGTCGTTGGCCGCGCCGGTCAGGTACTCGTGGAACTGGCGGAACACCGCCTGCGGGCTGGGCAGGAACAGCGGCTTGATCCAGCCGAGGTTCGTCGCCGCGAACCACAGCAGCAGCAGCGCGGCGACCGTGGCGACGCTGATCAGCACGCTGGAGCCCTCTCCAGGCGTTCGAAAGCCGGTGGTGCGCGGACCGGCGGGCGGCTTCACGCGCCGGCTCCCGCGGCCGCCTCGTCGCGATGCTGGACGATCGACAGGATCTCCTCGCGCATGCGGATGAAGTCGGGGTCGGACTTCACGCCGCGCGCGTCCTTCGTCTGCACGTAGCGCCGCGAGTAAGGCAGGTCGAACGTGTGCGTGATGCGCCCCGGTGACGGGCTCATCACGACGAGCTTGGTGGCGAGGAACAGCGCCTCCTCGACGCTGTGCGTGATGAAGAACACGCTCTTGCGCGCGGCGGCCCACACGTCCAGGACCAGCGTCTGGATCGTCTCGCGGGTCAGCGCATCGAGCGCACCCAGCGGCTCGTCCATCAGCAGCAGCGCCGGGTCGCTGGCCAGCGCCCGCGCGATGCCGACGCGCTGCTGCATGCCGCCCGACAGCTCGTAGACCGCGCGCGAGGCGAACGACTCCAGTCCCACCAGCCGCAGCGTGTCCAGCGCCACGCGCCGGCGCTCGGCCCGGCCCACCCCGCGGATCCGCAGGCCGAATTCGACGTTGCGCTGCACGTCGAGCCACGGCATCAGTGCGTGCTTCTGGAACACGACGCCGCGGTCGGCCCCCGGACCCGAGATCCGCCGGCCGTCGAGCTCGATCGAACCCTCGCTGGGCTCGAGGAACCCGGCAATCGCGTTGAGCAGCGTCGTCTTGCCGCAACCCGATGCGCCCAGCGCGACGACGAAGGCGCCGTCGTCGATCTCGAGGTCGACGCGGGACAGCGCCGTCAGGTGCCCGTCCCGGGTGCCGTAGTGGATCGACAGGTCGCGGATCGACAGGTGCGGCACGCGCTACTTGCCCAGCGCCTTCTGCACGAAGCCCGGGTTCACGAACACCGAGTAGTCCGGGGCGACGGCCTGCACGCGCCCCTGCTCCTTGAGGAACGCCGACGTGTCGGCCAGCGCGCGCGCGGCGCCGCCCGCCTTGCCGCCGCCCAGCCACGCGCTGGACAGCTGCTGCTCCATCGTCGGAAAACCGTAGAGCGCCATCGAGGCCGGCACGTCCTTCGCATCGGCCTTGGTCCACTTGGCCACCGCCTTGACCTGCGGCGAGTCGGCCGTCCAGGCCGCCTTGTTCGCCCGGTATTCCGAATCCGCCTTGGCCAGCGCCTTGACCAGCGCGACCATGAACTCGGGGTGTTCCTGCGCGAACTTCTTCGACACGATCATGCCGTCGAAGGTCGGCCGCCCCGCCTTGGTCAGTTCGCCGGAGGTCACGATCACCTTGCCGTTGGCCTTGACCTTGGCCAGCACCGGATCCCAGATGAACGTCGCGTCGATGTCGCCCCGTTCCCACGCGGCGGCGATCTCGGGCGGGCGCATGTTGCGGATGTCGACCGTCTTGGGGTCGACCTTGGCCTGCTGCAGCGCGAACAGCAGGTGGTAGTGCGTGGTCGACACGAAGGGCACGCCGACCCGCTTGCCCTTGAGGTCCTCGACCTTCGTGATGTTCGAGCCGTTGCGGGCCACCAGCACCTCGGCGTCGGCGATGTCGTCGATGATCCAGAACAGCTGGACCTCCAGGCCCTGCGACGCCGCCGCGGCGATCGGCGACGAGCCCGCTTCGCCGATCTGCACGTCGCCCGAGCTCATCGCGCGGATCACGTCCCCGCCGCCACCGAACATCCGCCAGCTGATCTTGTAGCCGGTGGCCTTTTCGAGCTCGCCCGACTCCATCACGGTGCGAAACGGCACGTTCATGTCCTGGTGCGCGATCGTCACTTCCTTCTTCGGCTGCGCGACGGCCGCGGCCGAGGCCAGCAGCCCCGCGCACAGCCAGGCCAGGCTCCTTGATCTCGTGTTCATGGTCGTCCCCTCCCTGAAAGCGGCAATGTAATAGAGTACGGCACCGGTGGGAACCACCACGGATATTTCATTTTCCGCCAATTCGGAGAACACCCCCCATGGACCCCCTCTCGAGACGCCGGCTGCTTCAGTCGGCCGCCCTCGCCGGCTCGGCATCGCTGTTCGGCATTCCGATGGCGACGCTGGCCCAGGCCGCACGCGGCGGCGTCGTGGTGATCGGCACCACGCAGCGCCCGCGCCACCTGAACCCGGCGGTTCAGTCGGGGCTGGCCACGATGATGCCGGGCGCGCAGCTGTTCGCCACGCCGATGACGATCGACTCGAAGTGGCAGCCGCTGCCGTTCCTGGCCGAGAAATGGACGGTGTCCGAGGATGCGCGCTCGATCACGCTGAACCTGCGTCGCGACGCGGTCTTCCACGACGGCCGCCCGATCACGTCCGAGGACGCCCAGTTCTCGATCGAGGCGGTGCGCGACAACCACCCCTTCAAGACGATGTTCGGGCCCGTGAACGCCGTAACGCTGCCCGATCGCCACACGGCCGTGATCCGGCTGTCGGATCCGCACCCGGCGCTGGCGCTGGCGATGACGACCGTGTTCCTGCCGATCCTGCCCAAGCACGTCTACGGTGACGGCCAGCCGCTGGCCACCCATCCGCGCAACGCGACCAACGTGGTCGGCTCCGGGCCGTTCAGGGTCGTCGAGTTCAAGCAGGGCGAGCACCTGATCATGGAGCGCTTCGACCGGTTCTTCGTGAAGGACCGGCCGATGCTCGAGCGGCTGATCATCCGCGAGTTCAAGGACTCGGCCAGCCTGCTGCTGGCCTTCGAGAGAGGCGAGGTCGACATCGACATCCAGCTGACCGACCCGCGCGACGTGCAGCGCGCCAGGTCGGTGCCGGGCGCCACCGTGGTGTCCGACGCGGCCGCCGGCATCGGCCCGCTGATCTGGCTGGCGTTCAACTGCAAGCACCCGCAGCTCTCGGACAAGCGCGTGCGCCAGGCGATCAGCTACGCCGTCGACCGGGAGTTCATCACCAAGACCCTGTTCGCGGGCCTGCACAAGCGCGCGACCGGGCCGATTGGCAGTGCGAGCCCGTTCTACGCGTCCGACGTCGAGCGCTACGACTTCAACCTGGCGAAGGCCGGGCAGCTGCTCGATGCGGCCGGGCTGAAACCGGGCGCCAACGGCGTGCGGATGCAGCTGTCGGTCGACTCGATTCCGGGCGTTCCCGACCAGAAGACCGTGTCCGAGTACATGAAGCCGGCGCTCGCCAAGGTCGGCATCGAGGTCACGGTGCGCTCGTCGCCCGACTTTCCCTCCTGGGCGCGGCGCGTGTCGTCGTTCCAGTACGACATGACGCTGGACTCGGTGTGGAACTGGGGCGATCCGGTGATCGGCGTGCACCGGACCTACCTCAGCAGCAACATCCGCGAGGGCGTGATCTGGTCGAACACGCACCAGTACTCGAACCCGAAGGTCGACGAGTTGCTGGCCGCGGCAGGCAAGGAGCGCGACGTGGCCAGGCGCAAGGCACTGTATCGCGAGTTCCAGCGGATCGTCGTCGACGACGCGCCGATCGCGTTTCTGTACGAGCCGAACTTCTCGGTCGGCTACCGGCCGAGCATCGCGAACCCGGGGCCCAGCGTCTGGGGCATGATGTCGCCGCAGCACGAACTGGCCGTACGCAAGTCCTGAGGTCCGAGGGCCCGAGCCGTTCGCCGGATCCGCCCCGTGCAGCCCATGCCCCCGGCCAGCCCGCGACCGGCGCTTGGTGCCGTCGTGCTGGGCGGCTACCTGGGCGCCGGCAAGA
>CAYGZN010000036.1:5288-13680 GCA_964354355.1 uncultured Burkholderiaceae bacterium
CCGCGACCGGCGCTTGGTGCCGTCGTGCTGGGCGGCTACCTGGGCGCCGGCAAGACGACGCTGGTCAACCACCTGCTGCGCCACGCGCAGGGCCGGCGCATCGCCGTGCTCGTCAACGACTTCGGCGAGATCGGCATCGACGCGCAGCTGATCGAGTCGCGCGACGGCGACGTGCTGAACCTCGCGGGCGGCTGCGTCTGCTGCAGCGTCGGCTCGGACCTGGTCGGCGCGCTGATCGAACTGCCCCGCCGCGTGCCGGCGCCGGACGTGGTGCTGATCGAGACCAGCGGCGTGGCACTGCCCGGGTCGGTCGCGCGCAGTGCGCGGCTGGCCGACGGCATCGAGGTCGAGGGGGTCGTCGTGCTCGCCGACGCGGAGACGATCCGCCAGCGGGCGACCGATCGCTATGTCGGCGACACCGTGATGCAGCAGTTGCGAGACGCCGACCTGCTGGTGATCAACAAGACCGACCTCGTCGGCGCGGAGGCACTCGCCGAACTGCGTGCCTGGCTTGCGGCGACCGCGCCCCGTGCGCGAGTCCTGGAAGCCGTCGACGCCGAGGTTCCTGCCGAACTGGTGCTCGGCGTGCGCATCGACGACCTGCCGCCGCACGCGCTGCAGCGATCCGGCGGCGGGCTGTTCGCGGGCGACCCGGGTGCGCGCCGGGCAATGCGGCGGCAACCGGCGGCGTCACGGACCTATGCCAGCCGCAGTGTCCGCCTTCCCGGACCGATCGACGCATCGGCGCTGGCGCGCGACCTGACGGATCCGGCGATCGGCCTGGTGCGCGCGAAGGCGATCGTCACGGACCGTGACGGCTCGCGCAAGGTCGTGCAGGTGGTGGGGCCGCGGGCGACGGTCACACCCTTGCGTGCTGCGCAACCGGGCGTGCCCGGTGCGCCCGCCGACGAAGGCGCCGGCAGTCTCGTGTGCATCGCGGTGCGCGCGCAGTTCGACGAAGCGGCGCTGCTGCGCTGCCTGGGCGCCCACGGGGCGTGACGGGCCCGCACGCGGCGACGGCACCGACCGTGCTCAGCACCTGACCCGGCGCATCGTCGGGTCGTACCACGGTCCCAGCTGCAGCGTCGCCGGGATGCGCCGCGCGGCGACTTCCACGTCGAAGCCGCCGGCGGACAGCACCTCCGCGGTCACCGGCTCGTCCAGCGACACGTACCCCATGCCCAGCGAGGCGTCCAGCCGATGGCCGTACATGCCCGAGGTGATCGATCCGACCAGCCGACCGCGCCGCAGGATCGGCTCCTCGTGGACCAGCAGCGCCGACGGATCCTCCAGCCGCACCTGCACCAGCCGCCGCCTGGCCGGGCCGCCCGCGCGTCGCGCCAGCAGGGCCTCGCGCCCGGTGAACCCGCCCGGCTTGTCCCAGGCGCAGGTGAACGACAGGCCGGCTTCGAGCGGCGTGTCCTCGACGCCGACGTCGTGGCCCCAGTGCCGGTAGCCCTTCTCGGTGCGGCACGCGTTCAGCGCGTGAAAGCCCGCGTGCACCAGCCCGAACGCCGCGCCGGCGGCGACGATCCGTTCGTAGACGTGCAGCGCGTGGTCGGCCGGGACGTACAGCTCCCAGCCGAGTTCGCCGACGTAGGTGATCCGGCTCGCGCGGACCACCGCGTAGCCGATCTCGATCTCGCGCGAGGTGCCGAACGGGAACGCGTCGTTGCCCAGGTCCTCCCCCGACAGCGCGTGCAGCAGTGCGCGTGCGTTCGGGCCCATCAGGCCGAGCATCGGCAGTCCGGGCGTCAGGTCCGCGACCGTGCAGTGCTCGTCGGGGCCGATGCGCTCGCGCAGGTGCGCGAGGTCCCGTGCGTGCGAACCGGCCGACGTCACGACCAGGTACTCGCGCTCGCCCAGCCGCGTGACGGTCAGGTCCGCCTCGATCCCGCCGCGCTCGTTGAGCCACTGCGTGTAGACGATGCGACCGGGCGCCACGTCGACGTCGGCGGTGCCCAGCCGGTTGAGCACCCGGCACGCGTCGCGTCCCTGCACCGCGAACTTCGCCATCGACGACTGGTCGAACAGCGCCACCGCGTCGCGGACCGCGCGGCACTCGGTGGCGCAGTTCTCGAACCAGTTCTGCCGACCGTAGCTGTATTCGTAGCGCGGCACGCCGTCGGCGAACTGGCCCGGCCGTGCGAACCAGTTGGCGCGCTCCCAGCCTGCAAGCTCGCCCATGCACGCCCCGGCGGCGAGGAGCCGGTCGTGCAACGCGCTGCGGCGCGCGCCGCGCGCGGTCTCGGGCTGGCGAAACGGCCAGTGCATCGCGTACAGCAGCCCCAGGCTCTCGCGGGTGCGGTCTGCCAGGTAGGCCCGGGTGCCCTGGCACGGCATCATCCGGCGCACCTCGACGCCGGGCAGGTCCATCGGCACCTGGCGGTCGCGGATCCATTGCGCCAGGATCCGGCCCGCCCCGCCCGACGACTGGATACCGATCGAGTTGAAGCCGCAGGCCACGAACAGGTCGCGCACCTCGGCCGTCTCCCCGAGCAGGTAGCGGTCGTCCGGCGTGAAGCTCTCCGGGCCGTTGAACCACGTTGCGATGCCGGTTCGCGCCAGCACCGGCACCCGCACGATCGCCTTCTCGAGCACGGGGGAGAAGTGCTCCAGGTCGTCGGGCAGGCTGTCGAAGCAGAAGCTGCGCGGGATGCCGTCCAGCCCCCAGGGCTTGGCCACCGGCTCGAATGCGCCGATCAGCAGCTTGCCCGCGTCTTCCTTGTAATAGGCCCACTCGTCCGGCACGCGCAGCGTCGGCAGGTTGCGCGCCAGGCCGGCAATCGCCTCGGTGACGACGTAGAAGTGCTCGGCCGCCTGCAGCGCCAGGCGCACGCCGATGCGCCGCGCCAGCCCGTGCGACCACATCCCCGCGGCCAGCACGACGGTGCCCGCGCGCGTGACACCCTGCGGGGGCTGCGCGCCCGCGCCGGCGCCGGTGTCCCGCTCGCCGTCGCGGCCCGCGGCGTGCCAGCGCACCCCCGTCGCGCGGCCGTCCTGCACGACGATCCCGTCGACCTCGACCCCCTCGAGGATGCGCACGCCGTGCCGGCGCGCGCCCTTGGCGAACGCCAGCGTCGTGTCGACCGGGTTGGTCTGGCCGTCGTTGGGCGTCCACAGCCCGCCGACCAGGTCCGCGCCGTCGACCAGCGGATAACGGTCCCGCACCTCGGCGGGCGACATCAGCTCGGCCACCACGCCGAAGCTGCGCGCCATCGACGCGCTGCGCCGCAGTTCCTCGAAGCGCTCGGCGTTGAGCGCGACCGCGATCGACCCGTTGCGCCGGAACCCGGTCGCCTGGCCCGTCTCGGCCTCGAGCGTGTCGAGCAGCTCCGACGTGTACCGCGCCAGGTCGGTCAGGTTGCGGGTCGCGCGCAGCTGCGGCACGAGCCCGGCTGCGTGCCAGGTGGTGCCGCAGGTCAGCTGGCGCCGCTCGAGCAGCACGACGTCGGTGATGCCGAGCCGGGCCAGGTGGTAGGCGATCGAACAGCCCACGATGCCGCCGCCGACGACGACCACTTCGGCCCGCGACGGGGGCAATGCCGGTCCCGGCGCGGGGCTCGCGGGGTCGCCTGCGTCGTGCGGATTCGACATGATGTGGCTCGGTGGGCTCGGGCGCCGGCTGCCGGGTCGCTCGAACGCTGCGTGGACCCGCGGCGATTCTAGGCACCCAAGCGGCGCGCCGCATGTGCGTGCCGTGCCATCCGATTGACTTTCCGTGCCATCGTGCGAAGCTGCCGCGATGGCGACCGACACCGCGCCGGGAACCGCGCTGCTGCGCAGTCCGATCGGCTTCCTGCTGATTCCGCAATTTGCCGTCATGGCGCTGGCCTCGGCCATCGAGCCGCTGCGCATCGCCAACCGCTATCTGCGCGACCCCTACCGGTGGCAGCTCCTGTCGTTGGACGGCGCCGCCGTCGTCGACGACAACGGCATCCCGATCCAGCCGCACGGATCGATGCGCGACGCGGGCCCGCTGGGCACGCTGATCGTCTGTGCCGACATCCGGCCGGAACGTTTCTACTCGCGCGACCTGCGCCGCTGGCTGCACCAGCTCGACCGGCAGGGCGCAGCACTCGGGTCGCTGGACAACGGCTGCGTGCTGCTGGCGCGCGCCGGGCTGCTCGAGGGCTGCCGGGTCACGATGCACTGGGAGATCGTCGAGGCGTTCCGTGAGCGCTTCCCCGGGATCGCGGTGGCGCAGACGCTGTTCGAGCTCGATCGCCGCCGCCTGACGTGCGCCGGCGGCACCGCGGCGCTGGACATGATGCTGCACGCGATTGGCACCGATCACGGCGCGACGCTGGCCAGCCGCGTCGCGGAGCACTGCCTGCACGAGCGGATCCGCAGCGGCGACGCGGCGCAGCGGATGGCGCTGCCGGTGCGCACGCGGATCCACCACCCGCGGCTGGCCCGCGCCGTGCAGGCGCTGGAGCAGACCCTGGACCGGCCGATCCCCGCCGACGAGCTGGCCGCCACCGTGGACCTGTCGGTGCGCCAGCTGCTGCGCCTGTTCAGCCAGCACCTCGGGGAAGGCCCGGCACAACACCACCGCCGGCTGCGGCTGGAGCACGCCCGAACGCTGTTGCGCAACACGTCGATCAGCGTGACCGAGGCGGCCCTGGCGGTCGGATTCGAGTCCGTCGCACACTTCTGTCGCGCGTACGGCGTGCAGTACGGTCGGCCGCCCGGGCGCGACCGCCGTGCGGAGGGACCGGCGAGGCCGCTGCTGCGCGACCGCTCCGCCTGAGCGAGGCGGCGTTTTTTCGACAAAGTGAGGCACGAATCAGCAAGACCGCCCGTGCGTTCGGCCGTAAGGTCGGCGCCACGACCGCGGCGGACACCGATTCGCGCACGCCAGGAGATGCAGATGCAGCCCGAACACGGCGGGACCGGCGCCCGCGAGCCAATGACGATCTACACCGCGCGGCGCATCGTCACGATGGACGAGTCGTTGCCCGAGGCCACCGCGGTCGGCGTGATCGGCGCACGGATCGTCGCGGTCGGCGACCTCGCGTCGATGGCCCCCTGGCGCGAGCAGCGGACCGTCACCGTCGACGACCGGTTCCGCAATCAGGTGCTGATGCCGGGCCTGATCGACAACCACATCCACCCCTACCTGGGTGCCGTGCTGATGCCGATGGAGATCATCGCCCCCGAGGCATGGCGTCAGCCCGACGGCAGCGTGTGGCCGGCCGCCGGCACGCCCGAGGACTATCGGCGCCTGCTGCTCGAGCGGCTCGCCGCCAAGCCGGACAAGAGCGACTGGTTCATCACCTTCGGCTACCAGCCGTCGCTGCACGGCAGGCTGTTCCGCCGCGAGCTGGACGCGCTCTGCCCGGATCGCCCGGTGATCCTGTGGCAGCGCTCGTACCACGAGACGTATCTGAACACGGCGGCGATCGAGAAGCTCGGGCTCGGTCGGAACGAGGCTGGCGCGCACCCGCAGGTCCGCTGGGACGACGGCCACTTCTTCGAGACCGGCAACAAGCTGGTGCTGGCGCGGCTGCGCGCCTACCTGATGCGCCCGCAGTGGTACCAGCGGGGCCTGGAGCTCACCGCGTCGCTGATGCAGCAGGGCGGCATCACGACGGCCGGTGACATGCTGTTCGGGGCGCTCGACCCGACGTTCGAGATCGATGCGATCGACGCGGTGATCGAGCGGCAGAACCGCCCGATGCGGGTCGTCAACGTGTTCGACGGACGCAGCTTCGGCAACCGCGGCGCCCGCCGTTCGCTGGGCCCGCCGGATCAGCCGGTCGATTTTTCCGCGGGCCTGGCCGAGATGGAAGCGCTGCGGCAACAGCCGCGGCGCCGGATCTGGTACGGCAAGGCCGTCAAGCTGTTCGCCGACGGCGCGATGTTCTCGCAGCTGATGCAGATGCGTGCGCCCGGCTACATCGACGGCCACCACGGCGAGTGGCTGATGACCCCCGAGGTGCTCGACGCCGGCGTGCAGACGTTCTGGAACGCGGGCTACCAGATCCACGTGCACGTCAACGGCGACGCGGGCATGGACGCCGTGCTGGCTGCGCTGGAGCGCGCGCAGGCGACGCGCCCCCGCTTCGACCATCGTTTCCATGTGCACCACGTCGGCTACTGCTCCGCGGCGCAGATCCCGAAGCTCGCCGCGCTGGGCGCCCACGCCAGCGTGAATCCGTACTACATCCACGCGCTGGCCGACGACTACTCGCTGCTCGGGCTGGGCCCCGAGCGGGCGACGCAGATCACCCGGTGCGGCTCGATGCTCGACGCGGGCATGCGGGTGTCGTTCCACTCGGACTTCATGATGGCGCCGGCCGAGCCGCTGCTGCTGGCCTGGTGCGCGGCCAACCGGCTCACACGCTCCGGCACCGTGGCCTCGCCGACCGAGTGCCTGACGCTCACCCAGGCACTGCGCGGCGTGACGATCGACGCCGCCTGGGCACTCGGCCTGGACCACGAGATCGGCTCGATCGCCGCCGGCAAGATGGCCGACTTCGTGGTCCTGGAGGACGACCCGTACCAGCTGGGCGTCGAGCGCCTGAAGGACGTGCGGATCGCCGGAACCGTGTTCGAAGGCACCCCTCACCTGCTGCCGCGCCCGGTCGCCAGCCTGCACGCGTCGCTGCCGCGCGTGGGTTCGACCTCGCGCACGACGCCCTCGCGTACGACGCCCGCGGCCACGCCGCGCGCGCCCCGACCGACGCGAACCCCGGGCTATCACCGTTACCGTCCGGTGCGTGCGGACTGCTGCGGCGCCCAGGACCGCTGCGACCTGGTCCGCCAGTGGGGCGAGTGGTTGTCGCCTGCGCATCCGCCGGATGCGCGGCTGCCGCAGGCGCGGCCGTCCGAAGCGCGGCCGTCCGATGCGCTGCCGTCTCTTCCCCGTCCCGAACACCTCGCCTCTCGCGGCGAGCGCTGAAGGAGCCGCCATGAAGTCGCCCGCCCGTCGTCTGATCCTTCCCCGCGCGATCGCCGCCATCGCCTGGCTGGCCGCGCTTCCCGCCGCACTCGGCCAGGCGCCCAGCACGCTGGTCGTCGGCATGACCCAGACGCCACGCCATCTGAACTCGGCCGTGCAGTCCGGTGTGGCCACCGGCATCCCGGCGGCCCAGATCTTCGCGAGCCCGCTGCGCTTCGACAACGACTGGAATCCGCAGCCCTATCTCGCCGAGAGCTGGAGCTTCCAGGACGACGGCCGGTCGCTGCTGCTCAAGCTGGTGCCGGGCGCGACCTTCCACGACGGCAAGCCGATCACCTCCGAGGACGTCGCCTTCTCGATCATGACGATCAAGGCGAACCACCCGTTCCAGTCGATGTTCGCGCCGGTCGAGCGTGTGGACACGCCGGCACCCAACATCGCGGTGATCCGGCTGTCGGCGCCGCACCCGGCGATCCTGCTGGCGCTGTCGCCGCCGTTCTGCCCGATCATCCCCAAGCACGTGTTCGGCGACGGCCAGAGCATGCCGACGCACCCCCGCAACGCCGCCCCGGTCGGCTCGGGCCCCTACAAGGTCGTCGAGTTCAACCCGCGCGAGGCGATCGTGCTGGAGAAGCACGCAGGCTTCTTCATCAAGGACCGGCCGAAGTTCGACCGGCTGATCTTCCGGCTCATTCCCGACACGGCCGCGCAGGCGCTCGCGCTCGAGCGCGGCGAGATCGACCTGATGTTCGGTCCGACGCTGTCGCAGTTCAACCAGTTGTCGAAGTCCCCGAACGTGATCGTGTCGCGAAAGGGCGGCGAGGCCATCGGCCCGATCGGATGGCTGGCCTTCAATCTGAAGAGGAAGCCGTTCGACGACGTGCGCGTGCGCCAGGCGATCTCCTACGCGATCGACCGCGAGTTCATCGTCAAGCAGCTGCACAAGGGCATCACCCGCGTGGCCACGGGCCCGATCGCGCCGGGTTCGCCGTTCTACAGCGACAAGGTCGAACCTTACCGGCTCGACCTCGAGAAAGCCAACCAGCTGCTCGACGCGGCAGGCCTGAAGCGCAACGCGCAGGGCACCCGCTTCGCGATGACGCTCGACTACCTGCCCAACACCCCGGACAACTCCCAGACGCTGGCCGAGTACCTGCGGCCGCAACTGAAGAAGATCGGCATCGACGTGACGGTGCGTGCGTCGCCGGACTTCCCGACCTGGGCGCGGCGGGTCTCGACCTACGACTTCGACGCAACGATGGACGGCGCGTTCAACTACGGCGACCCCGTGATCGGTGTGCACCGCACCTACCTGTCCTCGAACATCAAGCCGGGCGTGATCTGGTCCAACACGCAGAACTACGTGAACCCGAAGGTCGACGAGCTGCTGGCGCAAGCCACCGTCGAGCGCGACGCCGACAAGCGCAAGCGCCAGTACGCGGAGTTCCAGCGGATCGTGGTCGCCGACGTGCCGGTTGCGTTCAC
>CAYGZN010000037.1:0-2178 GCA_964354355.1 uncultured Burkholderiaceae bacterium
GATGTGCCAGCGCCTGCAGGCTGTCGTCGAAGTCCGCGCCTTCGGCCATGTCCTGCTGCAGCAGCCGAGCGATGTGCGGCATCAGCGCGATGGCCAGGTCGGTCTCGGGGTCGCTGCCGGCTACGTAGGCCCCGACCGAGATCAGGTCGCGGCTGCGTCGATACCTCGCCCACAGCGACTTGAGCCGGCGGGCCAGCTTCTGCTGGCCGCTTCCCGTGACCTGGTGCATCACGCGCGAGATCGACTGCTCGATGTCGATCGCGGGGTAATGGCCTTCCTCGGCGAGCGAACGATCGAGCACCAGGTGGCCGTCCAGGATCGCACGGGCGGCGTCGGCGATCGGATCCTGGTGATCGTCGCCTTCGGTCAGCACGGTGTAGAACGCGGTGATCGAGCCGTGCCCGACCCTGCCGTTGCCGGCGCGTTCGACCAGTTGCGGCAGCCGCGCGAACACCGACGGCGGATAGCCCTTGGTCGCGGGCGGCTCGCCGATGGCCAGGGCGACCTCGCGGGCAGCCATCGCGTAGCGGGTGAGAGAGTCCATCAGCAGCAGCACGTTCAGGCCGCGGTCGCGAAAGTGCTCGGCGATCGAGGTCGCGTACAGCGCGCCCTGCATGCGCAGCACCGGCGAGCTGTCGGCCGGCGCGGCGACCACGACCGCGCGGGCCAGGCCCTGCGGCCCGAGGATGTCCTCGATGAACTCCTTGACCTCGCGGCCACGCTCGCCGATCAGGCCCACGACGGTGACGTCGGCGGCCGTGTAGCGGGCCATCATGCCCAGCAGCACGCTCTTGCCGACGCCCGATCCCGCGAACAGGCCCAGTCGCTGGCCGCGGCCGACGGTCAGCAGCGCGTTGATCGCGCGAACGCCCGTGTCGAGCGGCTGGCGCACCGGTTCGCGGTCCATGGCGTTGATCGGACGGCGCATCACCGGCGCGCGCTCGGGATGCGCGAGCGGGCCGAGCCCGTCGATCGGCTGGCCGCGGGCGTCGACGACACGCCCGAGCAGCGCGTCGCCATTGGGCAGCCAGCGCGACTGGTCCTCGGCGCGGCGCCGCGGGTGGCGCGGGCAGAGCAGCTGCGGAACGGCGATCGGGTCGTCGATCGGCGTCACCACGGCGCCGGGCCGCAGCCCGAGCGTGTCCGCAAGCGGCATCAGGAACAGCCGGTCGTCGGCGAACCCGACCACCTCCGCCTCGAGGGGCGCGGCGCCTTCGGGCGTGACCGAGCAGACCGAGCCGACCGGCAGCCGCAGGCCGCTGGCCTCCATGACCAGGCCCGCAACCCGCGTGAGCCGGCCCGTCAGTGCCAACGGCCGCGCGGCCCGGGCGAAGGCGCGATAGTCGGCGAACAGCCGGTGCCAGTCGGCGTCGCTGGCGATGCGGGCGGCGACGTGGACGGCCGGGGTCGGCGCGCGGTTCGGATTCACGGGTCGATCCATTCGTCATTGCGCCCGATGGCCTGCAGCGCGCGCCGCCAACGGGTCTGCACGGTTGCGTCGACGCTGGCCCGGGCCGTGTCCACGACGCAGCCTCCGGGCAGCAGCGACGGATCGGACACCAGTTCCACGTCACGCGCCGCGAGCAGCGCACCGAGCCGATCGCCCACGCGCGCCAGGTCGTCGGGGTGCAGCCGCACCACCGGCTTGCCGTGCTCTTCGACGATCGCCGTCAGCGCCTCGGCCACCACCGGCCCGATCACGTCGCCGCGAATCCGCAGTGTGGCGCCCACGGCGCTGCGGGCGATCTCGACGGCCAGCTCGGTCACGTCGTTGGCCAGCGACTGCTGCAGCGACGCGATCTGTTCGGTCAGCGCGCCCAGCAGCGCGTCGGCACGGGCCGCCAGCTCGGCCGCCTGGCGCGCGTGCACCGGCTCGAGCTGCTCGCGTGCGTGCCGCACGCCCCGCTGGAAGCCTTCGCGCACGCCGGCCTCGTAGTCGCGCGGCGCCGCGTCGTGGCCCCCGGCGCGACGCTCCAGGCCCGAGCGGCGCTCGGCTGCGAGCACGCCCGGCTGCCAGGGCGCGGCGCCCACGAGGTCTTCGGCAAAGACGATGCGGCTAGACGAATGCATCTTCGCTTCCCCCGCCGATGGCGATCTCGCCCGCGTCCGACAGTCGGCGGATCGCCTTGAGGATCTCCTTCTGCTGGGCCTCGACCTCCGAGACACGAACCCGGCCGC
>CAYGZN010000037.1:2188-10571 GCA_964354355.1 uncultured Burkholderiaceae bacterium
CGCGCGATTCGAGGTCCTCGCGCAGCGCCTCGGCCGCCCGCTGCGACATGTTCTTCAGGATCTTGTCGCGGATTTCGGCGGGGGCCCCCTTGAGCGCAATCACCAAGCCGTCGTTGGCCACCTCGCGCAGCACGGTCTGCACCGCGCGGTCGTCGAGCTTGACCAGGTCGTCGAACGTGAACATCTGGTCCTGGATCGTCTGCGCGAGGTCCTCGTCGGTCTCGCGCAGGGCCTCCAGGACCTCGGTCTCGAGCGTCGCGCCGAGGCCGTTGAGCATCTCGGCGGCGACCTTCGGCCCGCCCAGCGTCGTCTGCTTGAGTTTGTCGCCACCCGCCAGCACGCGGGCCAGCACGTCGTTCAGTTCGCGCAGCGCGTTGGGCTGGATGCCGTCGAGCGTCGCCACGCGCAGCACGACTTCCGAGCGCGTGCGCGGCGCGAGCCGAGCCAGGATCTCGCCTGCGTGGTCGCGCTCCAGGTGCGCCAGGATCGACGCGATGATCTGCGGGTGCTCGTGGCGGACCAGCTCGGCGACCGAGTCGGCGTCCATCCACTTCAGGCTCTCGATGCCGGTCGTGTCGCCGCCCTGCAGGATCCGGTTGATCAGCAGTCCCGCCTTGTCCTCGCCGAGCGCCTTGCGCAGCACCGTCTTCACGTACTCGTCGGTGTCTGCGACCAGCGTGCCGTGCTGGCCGGCCTCGGCGTGGAACCGGTCGAACACCTGTCCGACCCGGTCCCTGGAGACGGTGCGCATCCGCGTCATGGTCTCGCCGATCTTCTGCACTTCCTTCGGGGAGAGGTGCTTGAAGACCTCCGCGGCCGCTTCAGCGCCGAGGCTCATCAGCAGGATCGCGCTGCGTTCCAGTCCCTGGTCGTCCATGGGTGTCGATTTCCGCGGGTTGGGCGGGTCAGCCGTTGACCCAGGTTCGCACGACGTTCGCGACGGTGACCGGGTTCTCGCGCGCCAGCTTCAGCACCGCGTCGGCCTGCGAGGGCGCACCGAGTGCCTGCCCGGGCGAGGGCAGCGGCACGTCCCCGCCGGCGACGGCCGCCGCGGGCCTGCGCGCGGATGCCGGGGGTGACTTGAGCGCGGGCTTGATCACGCCGAAGATCGCGAGCAGGCCCAGCAGCACGAGACCGACCTGCGAGCCGACGCTCTTCGCCATCCCGAGCACGTCGGGGTCCTTCCAAAGCGGGATCGGCTCGGGCCGCGGCGCCTCCTCGGCGCTGAAGGGCGCGTTGACCACGTTCAGCGCGTCGCCGCGCTCCTTGTTGAACCCGATCGCGTCGCGCACCAGCGCCTGGATCTGCTCGACTTCCTTCGGCTCGAGCGGCGTCAGGGTCGCCTTGCCTTCGTCGTCGACGGACCGCCGATGGTTGACCACGACGGCCGCCGCGATCCGCTTGATGTTGCCCGTCGCGCTGCGGGTCACGCGCACCGTCTTGTCGACCTCGAAGTTGGTCGTCGCCTCGCGCCGCACCGGGGGCGGGGCGCCACCCGCGCCCGCCGTCCCGGCCGCATTCGCCGCGCCGGGCGCGCCGGCGCCCTGTGCCTGCGCGAGCGCCGGCTGCGGCCCGTTGACGGGGGCCGACGGCGGCACCGGCGGCTGGTTGGACAGCGCGCCCGGCACGCCCTGCGCCGGGCCGCCCGCGGCACCCCCGGAGGCTTCGTTGACCTGCTGGCTGCGGATGGCCGCCGGTTCTCCGCCCTGGTTCGGGCGGTACTGCTCGGCCGTGGACTCGCTCAGCGTGAAATCCATGTCGGCCGTCACCTGCGCCTTCACGTTGCCGCGGCCCACGATCGGCTCGACGATCTCGACGATGCGCGCCATGTAGCCCTGCTCGACGTTGCGCAGGTACTGCAACTGGTTCGGGTCGAGCCCGTTGTGCTGCCCCGCTTCGGCCTGGCTCGACAGCAGCGCGCCGCTCTGGTCGATCACGCTGACCTGCTTCGGGCTCATGTCCGCGACCGACGACGAAACGAGGTGCACGATGCCGGCGATCTGGGCGCGATCCAGCATCCGCCCGGCGTGCAGGCTCACCAGCACCGACGCCGACGGCTTCTGCTGCTCGCGAAAGAAGCCGTTGCCGGCGGGCAGCGCGAGGTGGACCCGCGCTGCGGCCACCGCGGACAGCGCCATGATCGAGCGGGCGAGTTCGCCCTCGAGGCCGCGCTGGTAGTTCAGTCGCTCCTGGAACTGCGTGACACCGAACTTCTGCGATTCCATCAGCTCGAAGCCCACCGTGCCGCCCCGGGGCAGGCCCTGCGAGGCCAGGCGCAGCCGGGCGTCGTGGACGACGTTCGAGGGGACCATGATGACGCCGCCCGCCTCGGAGAAGCGGTACGGCACGTTCATCTGCGACAGCGCCGCCACGACCGCGCCCCCGTCGCGGTCCGACAGGTTCGAGAACAGCACGCGGAAGTCCGGCGTGCGCGCCCACATGGCCGCGGCGGCGATCACGCCGGCCAGCGCGGCTGCACCGACGAGCAGCTTGAGCTTGTTGCCGGTCGACAGCGCGCCGAACGTGGTCAGCGGCCCGCCGGGGTCGGCTCGATTCGCGGTAGTTTCCATGCGGCTCTGGGAGAAGGATCCGAAGTGGGGCCCATTATCGAAGCCGCTGCGCCAGGCTTGAGCCGGATATGCGGCGGCCCGACCGGCCTTATCCGGGCTTCACCCGGGCGCCGCGGCGTCGAGAATCGCTGCACCTCGCAACCCGCATGGGGAGTCGATCATGGACGTCCGTCTGACCACCGCCCTGGCGTCGGCGCTTCGATCGACGCAGGCCGCGACGCCGACCGCCGCCGCGCCGGTGCCCGGGGCACCCACGTTCGCCAACGCGCTGGGCGACGCACTCAAGTCGGTGTCGGCCACCCAGCAGGAGGCGACGACCCTGCAGCGCCAGTTCCAGGCCGGTGCCGACGGCGTGAGCCTGGAGGAGACGATGATCGCCATGCAGAAGGCCCAGATCGGCTTCCAGGCGGCGATGACGGTGCGCAACCGGCTCGTGTCCGCCTACACCGACATCATGAACATGTCGGTGTAGTGCCGCGCACGACAACGGTGCCAACCGTTCCCCATCCCGGTTCGTTAATGAAACTTGGGGCCTGACTGAATGAGGCCCGCACGCAACACTCTTCGCCGAACCTCGGATTCCAGGTGGCGGGCGGGGCGCGGCGCCGTATGATTTCGCACCAATCCGCGGCGCACCATGATGGTGCATATTGTCTGCGCAGGCCGAACGACTCGTGCCCGCCGACGCGACGGACGGGCAGGGGAACGAGGTGTCTTCGGATCCATCGATGATCGGGCGGCTGCGTCGCAGCAGCCGGGCGTACGGAGCGCCAGGCGCTGACTGGGTCGCCCACGCCTGGCGTTCGACCTCGGTGACGCGCATCGCGACGTTCGCGCTGTTCGGCGCGCTGGCCCTGTTCGTGCTGCTGACCTTTGACCAGCACGGCATCAGCAACGACGAGCAGATGCAGCATGTCTACGGTGGCATGCTGCTCGACTGGTACACCTCCGGGCTGCGCGACCGGTCCGCGTTCTATTTCCGCGACGTCTACATGTACGGCGGCATGTTCGACATGCTTGCCGCCGCCATCGAGCGGCTCGGCGTCGCCCCGGACGACATCTGGGACGTCCGGCACCTGCTGTCAGGGATGTTCGGCGTCGTCGGGGTTGCCGGCGTGTGGAAGCTGGGCAGACTTTTCGGCGGGGATCGGGCCGGCTTCGTGGCGGCACTGCTGCTGACGCTGACCGGGGCGTGGTCGGGCGTGATGTTCACGCACACCAAGGACGTGCCTTTTGCGGCGTGCATGACGTGGGCGGTGTATTACCTGTGCCGGATCGCGCCGCAACTGCCGGCGCCGTCGCCGGGGCTGGTGATCCGCTTCGGCATCGCGCTGGGGTGTGCGTTCGGGCAGCGGGTCGGGGCGCTGTTCGGGGTGGTCTATCTGGTCCTGATGGTCGGGGCGGCGGTGCTGCTGGTGGCTCCGGGCGGCTGGCGCATCAAGGCCGTGTTCCTGGCGCGGTCCGCGTGGGGGCTGCTGCCGGCGGTGCCCGTGGTCGTGGCGCTGATGGCGCTCTTCTGGCCCTGGTCGATGATGGCGTACGACCATCTGTATCGCTGCGTCAAGTGGTTCTCGTTCATCGACTTCCCGATCAACACGCTGCTCAATGGCGACCGGATGCTGATCCGCAAGGTGCCCGGCACGTACCTGCCCTGGTACCTGATGGTCCGCCTGCCGGAGTTCGTGCTGCTGGGGCTGGCGTCGGCGCTGTGGGTCGGCGTGGCGGCGCTGCGCCGCGTGAGCTGGAACCGCGCCGCCGATCGCAGCCGCCTCGTGGCGTGGGTGCCGCTGCTGTGCGCGGCCGCCTTTCCGATCGCGTACGCTCTGATGTCGGCCCCCGCTCTGTTCAACGGCGTGCGGCACTTCACCTTCGTCGTGCCGGTCCTGTCGGTGATCGCGGCCCTGGGGCTGCGGGGACTCTGGCACCGGGCGGTGCGCTGGCGCGCCGCACGCGTGGCGCTGCTCGCCTCTTTCGCGGGTCTGCTGACCGTGCATACCGCGATGCTCGCGGCGCTGCATCCCTACGAATACGTCTACTACAACGGCCTGTCGGGCGACGCGGCCCGGATGGCCGAACGCTGGGAGCTCGACTACTGGTCGAGCAGCGTGCGCGAGGCCGCCGAGATGCTCGAGGATTTCGTGAAGGCCGAGGGCAGGTTGCCGAATGCGCCCTACAAGGTCGCGGTCTGCGCCGAACTCGTGCAGGCCGACGCATGGCTGGGCCCGGAGTTCGTGCTGACCCGCAACTGGCTCGAAGCCGATTTCTACCTGTCGACCACGCACGATCGCTGCGACCGGGCGCTGGCCGGGACCGTCGTGGGCGTCGTCAGCCGCCGCGACCTGGTGCTGGCCGTCGTCAAGGACCGTCGCTCGCTGGTGCAGATCCCGGCGCGCTGAGGGCCGCCCGCAGCGGCCGGTGAGCCGTGCACCCGTCGGTCGTGCGACCGGCCTGCCTGGCTCAGCCCAGTGGCGGCCTGAGGCGACGCGCGCGCAGCTGCGTCTCGTTGACGAACACCTGTACGGCGCGCGCGGCCGTGGGCTCGAGCGCGGCGAATTCGCAGCCGATCCGGCACGCGTGGGCGTCGTGCGACAGCCCGTGGCCGAGGAAGCGCACCACCAGGTCGCAGTGGATCGGCGCCGTGCGCGGCAACCGCAGCACGCAGCCGCGCAGTGCCGCGCCGACCGCGGGCGCGGCCCGACCGGAGGGCAGCAGGAACGACACGCCGGTGGCCGACACGTCGGCGACCGGAACGGCCTCCAGGCCGTCGACGGCGTCGTCGGTCGGCACCAGCAGCCCCGGCGCAAGTTCCCCGTGCGGATCGACGCGATAGGCGTTGCGTCGCTGCACGCGATAGACCACGGCCGGCAGCGCGGCCCGCAACAGCGACAGCCGGCCGGCATCGACCTCGTCGAAACGCTCCAGGTCGAACTGCAGCTTCACGCGTTCGTGAATGGCGACCGCCACCAGGCGGGCTGCACCCAGCAGCGCATTGCGGCGCGACTCGTCGGTGGTGAAGTCCAGGTCGAGCGTGCCGCGCGCCGCGTCGAAGGCCAGCACGCGGCTGACCACGAAGCTTCTCAGCCGCGGCGCATCGTGCAGCGTGACGATCGTGCCTGCGCCGGCCAGCCGCGCGATCAGCGTGATGATCTCGCCGGGATCGTCGATCCGGTAGGGGGCGAGCAACTGCGGATCGGTCTCCGGCTGATGCATCGTCTGCGGGTCGTCGATCATCGGGGCGTTCCCTGTGTGGCGACGCACGGGCCGGGGCGGCCCGGTCAGTTCACGCGGCCCGTGGTGCCCGCGCGGGCGCGGGGCGTGCCTGCCGACACCAGCTGCTCGTAACGCTCGCTCCACGGGTAGGCCAGGCGCCGGATCTGCGCTTCGTTCTGCACGATCTGGCGGATGATCCGCAGCTTGGAGCGCTGCTCGTAGCGGGACAGCACGACGCTGGCATTGAGATGGCGGACCTGCGCGATCAGCTCGGCGCACGACTCCTGGATCTCGCCGACGCGCTCCCAGTGGCCTTCGCGCGCGGCCGCCAGCATCTGGCGCGTGGCGTGCTCGATGGCCAGGTAGCAGCCGATCAGGCGGTTGACGTCCAGCGCGTCCTTCATGCCGCCCCGCGTGTGGCAGGCGCGGCCGGCGGGCGGATCGCGCTCCAGGCGTCGCTGACCTGGGACAGCAGGCTCGCAGCCTCCTGGTAGGCCGCGTCGTGCGAGCGGGCGTGCGCATAGAGCAGGCGCCGCGCGCAGTAGTCGTACAGTGCGTACAGCTGCTCGGCCAGCGGCCCGACGCCGCGGTCGAGCGCGCACTTCAGGCCCTCGTCGACGATGCGGATCGCCCGTGTCGTGGCTTCGGCCTTCGTCGCGACCTGCCCCGCGGCCAGCGCGGCGCGAGCCTCGGCGATCGCACCGAGCGCATTCGCGAAGAGCATGGCGATCAGCTGGTGCCGGTCGGCCCCGAACGCGGCGCTTTCCACGGCGAGTCGGCGGTAGGCGGTGGAGGCACGGGCGGCGGTAGCGAACATGAAGCGTCTCGACAGAAGTGCTGACGTTCTCTATATCGGCCCGGGGCGTGCCGGCTTGAGACGCGCGCGGGGCGACTGCGGACGGGTGGTCGTGCGCGGGGCCTGTCCGCACGAAGGGGGTCCGCCGGCCCGCGCAAGGGCATCCGCCGGCCCGGCTACGTTTTCGAGCCGGGCAGGTTCGCCAGCTGGCCAGCCAGCTGCGTGCTCGCCTGCTGCATCGAACCGAGCTGCGCGTCCAGCTGCGAGTACTGCCGCAGCAGGCGCTTCTCGACGTCGGTCAGCCGGCTGTTGAAGGCGTCCTGGCGCTTCTGGTTGGCCGTCTTGCGCGTCTGCCACGAGGACGTGGCCGTCGAGACCGCGCCGTCGGCGCCGAGCAGTTCGTCGCCCAGTTCGCGCAGGCGCACGGCGAAGCCCTTCTGGCTCTGCGTGGCCGTCGGACTGTCGTAGGCGAACAGCCGCTCGAGGCGGGTCGGATCGGTCGTGGCCGACTGGAACCCGGTGGCGTTGAGCTTCAGCGACCCGTCGCGCTGGGTCTCGATGCCGACCTCGGACAGGCGGGCGTAGGTGCCGCCCGTCATCGTGTCGCGCAGGATCTCGCGAATCCTCGACTGGATGCCGATCGCCGACCGGTCGCCCTGCAGCGGGCCGGCCGCCTTGCTCGCCGGGTCGTAGCGTGTCTGCTCGGCCACCAGCGCATTGAGCTCGTTGTACGTCTTGACGAACTTCTCGGCCGACGCCTTCAGCGCCTCCGAATCGGTCTGCACCTCGACCAGCACCGGTGCCGCGGTGACCTTGCGCAGCGTCAGGTCGAGCCCGTCGAGCGCGCCTGCGATCCGGTTGCTGCGCGCGGTCAGCGTGACGCCGTCGATCGAGTAGCGCGCATCGGCGGCCGCCTTCACGAGGCTCAGGTTGCGCCCGTTGCCGCTGGCCGCGGTCGGGTCGAACGCGAGCGCGGACAGCCCGGCCGTGTCGGTGCCGTTGCCGTCGTCGTCGGAGACCTGGACCCTGAAGGCCTGCGTGCCGCCCGAGGTCGCGCTGCCGAGGAACAGGCGCACCTGGCCACCGTCGCTGGCGATGGATGCGCGCACGCCCGCGTTGGCGCTGTTGATCGCGTCGCGGACCTCGGCCAGCGTGGCCCCGGGCGCAACGGTCACCGCGACCTCGGCGCGGTTGCCATCGGGCGCGAAGCTGTCGGGCCCCGAAGGCTGCGAACCCAGCTGGATGCGCAGCGTGCCGCCGCCGATCACGGTCGACGCGCCGGCGAGCGCCGCGCTGGCCACCGTCTGCGGCTGGGCGAGCTGGCTCACCTCGAGCGCGTACTGGCCCGCGCCCGCCCCGGCGCTGGCGACGGCGTCGACACTGGTCGCGTCGGCGCTGGCTGCCTTGACCGCGCGCCAGGCCGTCGGCCGCGACAGCTCGGCGGCCGCGTCGCGAAAGGCCGCCAGCTGGCTCTGCAGCTTGCCGTACGCCGAGATCTTGGTGTCGATCTTGCGGGACTCGGTCTGCATCTGCTGCAGGGGCTGCCGCTCGACCTGCATCAGCTGCGATACGATGCCGGCCACATCGATCGAGGAACTCGCGGTCACGCTGCTGGGCATCGCTGGGACTCCGTGGGGTCAACGGGAACGAAACGACCGCCGGACCGGGCCAGGAGCCCGCGCCGGCGGTCGGTCGGGGAGCCCGCGGATCCGGTCAGCGCTGCAGCAGCTGAAGGACCGTCTGGGGCACCTGGTTGGCCTGTGCGAGCATCGCGGTGCCGGCCTGCTGCAGGATCTGCGCACGCGTG
>CAYGZN010000037.1:10671-13611 GCA_964354355.1 uncultured Burkholderiaceae bacterium
CGTAGGTGGCCCGCTCGGTGTTGACCACGTCCAGCGCCGTGTCGATCGCGGTGATCGACGCCGTCGCACCGGTGGCGCTGCTGATCACGGCCGTGCCGATCGCGAGGATCGAGGCAGCCGTCGCCATGTTGGTCGTGGTGACCGTCAGCGTGTCGGTCGTGCTCGTGCCCGCGCCGATCTGGAAAGTCAGTCCGCCGGCGCTGCCGCCGAGGATCGCACTGCCGTTGAAGCGCGTGCCCTGCAGCGTACGGTCGATCTCGTCGGCCAGCTGCTGGAACTCCAGGTCGAGGTTGGCGCGGTCGCCGCTGCCGTTGGTGGCGTTGGCCGACTGCACCGCCAGCTCGCGCATGCGCTGCAGCATGTCGCCGACCTTGGCCAGTGCACCCTCGGCGACCTGCGCCATCGAGATGCCGTCGTTGGCGTTGCGCATGGCGACGTTCATGCCGCGAACCTGGGCGTTCATGCGCTCGGCGATCGCCAGCCCGGCGGCGTCGTCCTTGGAGCTGTTGACCCGCAGGCCGGTCGACAGCCGCTGGATCGACGACGCGAGTGCACCCTGGGTGGCATCCAGGTTGCGCTGGGCGTTGATCGACATCACGTTCGTGTTGATCACTTGCATTCCCGAAACTCCTTCATACAGACATCGGACCTTGCTCGGGTCCCGGAACCCGCGCCGCGGAGGACATCGGGTGTGTTGCGCGCCCCACACTGCGCGGGCCGCGCCACGGGAGCCTTCCCGTTGGCTTGGTTATCGGAAGAATCGGCGCCGGACTTTAATTGCGCCGCTCGACCTGCCGGACCGACCGCTCGTGGCGCCGATGTCGGACAACCCTTACGCCGTGTCGGCGTCGCACCGACAAAAGGGATGGAGAAACGCCGATGTTTCGCGCTTCGTCGAACGGCAAGACTTGCTCCCATCGATCACGACCAGGAGGAAGCACGATCATGGAACCACACGTCGACAGCCGCTGGATCTCCGAAATCCGGGAATTGAACCTGTCATATCTGATGCTGGCCCAGGGCATGATCCGTGCCGACAAGGCCCACGCGATGTTCTGCCTGGGCGTGAGCGAGGAGGTGGCCGACATCATCGCCGAGCTCAGCGCGAGCCAGCTGCTGAAGATCGCCGCGGGCAACATGCTGATGTGCCGGTTCCGCTTCGACGACGAGATGGTGTGGGGGCTGCTGGCCGAGCACGGTCGCCGCAGCTCCCCCGGGGTCGAGGTCAACGCGTCGCGACTGCATGCCAGCATCGTGATGGCCGGCAACTTCGTCGAGGCGGTCTGAGATGGCCGCCCGAAGCCTGCTCGTCGAGAACCGTCAGCTGCAACGCGCGATCGAGCTGATCCACCTCGGTGCCCGGCTGCAGGTGCTGGAGTCCGAGACCGACCTGCCGTACGAGCGCCTGCTGCGCCTGTACAAGGAAGTCGCCGGACGCTCGCCGTCGAAGGGGCAGCTGCCGTTCTCGACCGACTGGTTCATGACCTGGCAGCCGAACATCCATGCGTCGCTGTTCCTGAACATGTACGAGTACCTGCAGAAGTCGACCGACATCGAGTCGATCGACGCGATCGCCAAGGCGTTCAGGCTGTACCGCGACGAGGTGGCCACCCACGGCGTGGAGCCGCTGCTGTCGGTGACGCGGGCCTGGCGGCTGGTCCGGTTCGTCGACTCCGGGATGCTTTGCCTGACGCGTTGCCGCCGCTGCGGCGGCCAGTTCGTCAACCACACCTACGAGCTCGACGGCGGGTTCGTCTGCGGACTGTGCCAGCCGCCCGCGCGCGCGGGCAAGGCGATGCGCGGCGGCACGATCCACTGAGCAGGCGGCGCCGCCGGCCCGACCGCCGGTCGGGCCGCCGCCAGCGCCGGCTCAAGCCGCGCGCCGACCGGCCGAAAACTTGAGCGTATGCGCGTGCCCTGCGCATCGTCACAGTGAGGCTCGGTCCCGCAGATGTTCGTGATCATTGGATACGTGGTGGTGATTGCCGCTGTTTTCGGCGGCTACGCGCTGGCGGGCGGAAAGTTCGCGGTGCTGCTCAAGGCGGCGCCGGTCGAGCTGTTCATCATCGGCGGCGCGGCGCTGGGTGCCTTCTTCGTCGGCAACAGCGGCAAGATCATCAAGGCGACGATGCGGGTCGTCCCGACGCTGTTCAGGGGGTCGAAGTACACGAAGGCCCGCTACATGGAGCTGATGGCGCTGCTCTACGAGATCCTGTCCAAGGCGCGCAAGGAAGGCCTGATGGCAATCGAGGCCGACGTCGAGACGCCCGGCGAGAGCGCACTGTTCAAGAAGTACGTCAACATCAGCGCCGACCACCACCTGGTGGAGTTCATCACGGACTACCTGCGCATGATGGTGTCGGGGAACATGAACGCGCACGAGATCGAGAACCTGATGGACAGCGAGATCGAGACGCACCACCAGGAGGCGCACGCGCCGATGACGGCGATCCAGAAGGTCGGCGACGGCCTGCCGGCGTTCGGCATCGTCGCCGCCGTGCTGGGCGTGGTCAAGACGATGGCCTCGGTGGGGCAGCCGCCGGCGGTGCTGGGGCAGATGATCGCCGGCGCGCTGGTCGGCACGTTCCTGGGCATCCTGCTGGCCTACGGCTTCGTCAGCCCGCTGGCCGCGCTGCTCGAGCAGAAGATCGAGGAGTCGAGCAAGGAGCTGCAGTGCGTGAAGACCACGCTGCTGGCCAGCCTGCAGGGGTACGCACCGGCGATCGCGGTGGAGTTCGGGCGCAAGGTGCTGTATTCGACCGAGCGGCCGTCGTTCACCGAGCTGGAGTCGCACGTCAAGCAGAAGAAGGCCTGAGCGATGGCCGGCGGCGACAAGAAGATCCAGCCGATCATCATCAAGAAGGTGAGGAAGGGGGGCGCGCACGGCCACCACGGCGGCGCCTGGAAGATCGCGTATGCCGACTTCGTGACGGCGATGAT
>CAYGZN010000038.1:0-13584 GCA_964354355.1 uncultured Burkholderiaceae bacterium
CGGCCAGCGGCAGGTACCAGGGTTCGCGCGTCAGCCGGTGTGCTTCGTCGGCAACGGGCGGGGGGATTCGGTTCATGCGCGGCTCGATCGGGGACGGTCCGGTGGATTCTAAGTCCGTGCGTCGGTCGCCGCCGGCGCCGGCGCGCGGGCGGCGCGCCGGGGCTGCTCCCGCCCGGCCGTGCCGGCCGCGCTGCGCCGCGAGGCGACAGCGGGTCGTGTTCGGTGTGATACTTCCGCCGATGAACGCCCCGCTGCGCATGCTCCCGTCGGTCTGCCCGCACGACTGCACCAGCACCTGCGCGCTGGACGTCGAGGTGCGCGATGCGCGCACCATCGGGCGGGTGCGGGGCTCGACGCGCAATCCCTACACCGCAGGCGTCATCTGCGAGAAGGTCGCCCGCTACGCCGAGCGCGTCCACCATCCGGACCGCCTGACCCACCCGCTGCTGCGCACCGGACCGAAGGGCTCGAACAACTGGAAACGAATCGGCTGGGAAGAGGCGCTGGACCGGGTGGCCGGCGCATTCGCGGACAAGGCCGCGCGCCACGGCAGCGAAACGGTCTGGCCGTACTTCTACGCGGGCACGATGGGGCTCGTGCAGCGCGACGGGATCCAGCGGCTGCGCCACACGATGCGCTATTCGCGCTGGTACTCGACGATCTGCGTGACGCTGGCCGACACCGGCTGGATCGCCGGCGTGGGCGCCAAGCGCGGGGTCGACCTGCGCGAGGCGGCCGAGCATGCCGATCTGATCGTGATCTGGGGGGGCAACCCGGTCAACACCCAGGTCAACGTGATGCAGCACGCGATGGCCGCCAAGAAGCGCGGCGCGAAGCTGGTGGTCGTCGACCCGTATCGCACCGGCACGGCCGAGAAGGCGGACCTGCACGTGGCGCCGCGCCCCGGCACGGACGGCGCGCTCGCCTGCGCGATGATGCACGTGCTGTTCGCCGAAGGCCTGGCGGACTGGGACTACCTGCGCCGCTACACGGACTGCCCCGACGAGCTGGCCGCGCACGTGAAGACGCGCACGCCCGAGTGGGCCGCACCGATCACCGGGGTGCCGGTGGCGACCATCGTCGGGTTCGCGCGGCTGTACGGCGGCGCGCGGCGCAGCTTCATCCGCTGCCACCACGGCTTCTCGCGTTCGCGCAACGGCGCCGCCAACATGCACGCGGTGGTGTGCCTGCCGGGTGTCACCGGCGCCTGGCAGCACCCGGGCGGCGGCGCGCTGTACGGCCACACGGGCATCTACCCGCTGGATCGCAGCCTGATCGAGGGGCTCGACCGCGTCGACGCGTCGGTGCGCGAGCTCGACCAGTCGCGCCTTGGGCCGATCCTGACCGGAGACGCCGACGCGCTCGCGCACGGGCCGCCCGTGACGGCGCTGCTGGTGCAGAACACCAACCCCGCGATGGTCTGCCCCGAACTGCACACGGTGCACGCGGGGCTGGCGCGCGAGGACCTGTTCACCTGCGTGCACGAGCAGTTCATGACCGAGACCGCGGCGCTGGCCGACGTGGTCCTGCCGGCCACCAGCTTCCTCGAGCACGACGACTGCTACACCGCCAGCGGTCACACGACGTTCCAGGTCGCACGCAAGCTGATCGAGCCGCCCGGCGAGGCGCGCGAGAACCACTTCGTGATCTGCGAGCTGGCCCGCCGGCTGGGCGCGCAGCACCCGGGCTTCGGGATGAGCGCCTGGCAGATCGTGGACGAGACGCTGCGCCGCTCGGGCCTGTGGGATGCGCAGACCAACGTCGAGCGGGGTGGCCAGGACTGCGCGTATCCGTTCGAGACGATGCACTTCCTCGACGGCTTTCCCACGGCAGACGGCAGGTTCCACTTCCGGGCCGACTGGGAGCACTTCGGCGGGCGCTGGCAGCAGATGCCGGCGCTGCCCGATCACCTCGACGTGATCGACGCCGCCACCCCCGACAAGCCGTTCCGGCTGGTGGCCGCGCCGGCGCGCACGTTCCTGAACTCCAGCTTCACCGAGACGCCCAGCTCGCTCAGGCGCGAGCACCGCCCGACCGCGCTGATCCATCCGGCCGATTGCGCGGCGCTGGGTCTGGCCGACGGCGACCGCGTGACGCTCGGCAATGAGCGCGGCCAGGTGGTGGTGCACGCGAAGCCGCGCGACGGCCAGCAGCCGGGCGTCGTGGTGGTCGAGGGAATCTGGCCGAACCGGCACTTCGAGACCGGCATCGGCATCAACGCGCTGACCAGCGCCGACCCCGGCTGGCCCAATGGCGGGGCCGTGTTCCACGACACCGCCGTATGGATCCGGCGGGTGGCCGACTGACGCGCGCAGCGTGACCCCCGGGCACGGCCGGTGAGGCTCTTCTCGTACCGTGACCGCCCGGTCCACCTGGGTCCGTATCCGCTCGAGCGGCTCGCGCGCCTCGGCGCGCCGCCGGACCTGTCCCGCGTGCCGCCGATGTCCGCGCTGTCCTTCGAGGACCGCGACCGCCCGGCGTCGCTGGTCAACGCGATGGCGCGCTACATCGGCATGTTCGACGTCGTGCGCGACGGCCCCGTGGCGCCGCTGCCGGCCGAGATCCCGGCCGATGCGATTGACCGCGCGAACCACCTGAAGGCCGCGGGCTACTACTTCGACGCATCGATGGTGGGCGTGTGCGCGCTGCCCCACGAGGCGATGCTCGCCGCCCCGATCCGCAACCCGATCGTCGAGACGATCGCCGCCGAACTCGAATCCAGCCAGCCCAGGAGCTTCGCCGCGGGCATGGACATGATCCTGGCCGACGTGCTGGACTCGGCGCGCAGGAAACCCGAGCCGATCGGCCACCACACCCACGCGCTCGTGTTCCTCGTCGAGTACCCGCGCGACCCGGGGCCCGACGAGCCGGGCTGCGAGTGGATCGTCGGCACCCAGGCGCACCGCGCGGCGGTGCTGTCGGCGCAGACGGCCGTGCTGCTGGCGACGTACCTGCGCATGCTGGGCTTCGAGGCGCGCTCGCACACGGCCACCTGCTCGGACGTCGACCTGGGCCGGCTGGCGGTGGCCGCGGGACTGGCGCGGGTCGTCGGAGACAGCGGTGCGCCGGCGCTGGACAACCCGTACGTCGGCCGCCGATTCGGCCTGGCTGCGGTCACCACGACGCTGGCGATGGCCGCCGACGCGCCGCTGGCCGAGCCGGGCCCGGCGCAGCGGCTGCGCTCGCACGGCCCGGCCTGGTGGCTGGGCAAGGCAACGCTCAAGGGCGCGTTGCACCGCGACGCGTACGCGCACCGCGAGTTCCGGCTGGGCGCGTTTGCGTTCGAGACGCTCGCACGCGTCGAGGCGCCGACCACGTTCATCGATCACGAACGCGTGCCGCGCTTTCCGAAACGCGCCGACTTCTTTGCGCGGGTGCTGTTCGGCGACATGGGCAAGGCCATGCAGGAGCAGGGCAAGAACGCCCACTACGTGATGAAGAGCCCGATCGGCGCCTGCGCCCGGCGCGCGCTCGGGGCGCTGCTGCTGCTGCAGTTCGGCGACGCGCGCGGGCCGGTGTCGCCGGACACGCGGGACCCGCAGCGCAACGCCGACAACCTGAAGGCGACCTCGTACTACCTGAGCTGCGACGCGGTCGGGCTGTGCGCGGTGCCCGAGTGGGCGTACTACTCGCACGATGCCGGCGGCAACCCGATGGCGGCGTACCACCGCAACGCCGTCAACATGCTGATCGACCAGGGTCACGAGACCATGGAGGGCGCCAGCGGCGACGACTGGATCTCGGTCGCGCAGAGCATGCGCGCGTACCTGCGCTTCTCGATGCTGGGCGGCATCGTCGCCGAGCAGATCCGCCGCCTGGGCTACTCGGCGCGGGTGCACTCGGTGATCGACGGCGACGTGCTGCAGCCGCCGCTGCTGCTGCTGTCGGGCCTGGGCGAGGTCAGCCGCATCGGCGAGGTGATCCTGAACCCGTACCTGGGCCCGCGCCTGAAGTCCGGGACCGTGACCACCGACATGCCGATGGCGTACGACCGGCCGATCGACTTCGGGCTGCAGCGCTTCTGCGAGCAGTGCAACAAGTGCGCGCGCGAGTGCCCGTCCGGCGCGATCACCGCGGGCCCCAAGCTGATGTACAACGGCTACGAGATCTGGAAGTCCGACGCCGAGAAATGTGCGCGTTACCGGATCGGCAACCAGGGCGGCGGCATGTGCGGGCGCTGCATGAAGACCTGCCCGTGGAACCTCGAAGGGCTGTTCGCCGAGAGCGGCTTTCGCTGGCTTGCAATGAACTTCCCGGGCTGCGCGCGCGGGCTGGCCGCGCTCGACGACCGGCTCGGGCGCGGCTCGATCAACCCGGTCAAGAAGTGGTGGTGGGACATCGAGCTCGACCGCCGCACCGGGCAGTACGTGCGCGCGGCGCAGGTCAACGCGCGCGGCCTGACCCGGGACCTGGTGCTGAAGTACGAGGACCAGACCCTGGCGGTGTACCCGGCCGACCGGATGCCGCCGCCGTACCCGGTCGCGTTCCCGGTCGACCGCGAGGAGGGCATCGAGCGATACCGGGCGCTGCTGACGCCTGCCGAGTACCGGCGCCGGCTCGCATCGGGGCAGACCGACGGGCTGGCGCCGCCGTTTCGGATGCCGCAGGGCCCGCCGCCCGTGTTTCCGGTGGTGCTGCGGCGGCGCGAGCCGATGACGGCGGACGTCACGAAGTACGAGTTCGCCTCGGTCGACGGCGGACCGCTGCCGGCGTTCGAGGCCGGCGCACACGTCGACGTGGTGATCGCGCCCGAGTACCTGCGCGCGTACAGCCTCGCGGGCGATCCGGCCGACCGCAGCCGCTATGTGCTGGGCGTGCTGCGCGAGCCGGCGGGGCGCGGCGGCTCGATGCTGATGCACCGCGCGTTTCGCGAGGGGCGGCGCGTGTTCGTGTCGCCGCCGGTCAACCACTTCCCGCTGCACGAGGATGCGACGCTGTCGCTGCTGTTCGCGGGCGGCATCGGCGTGACGCCGATGATCACGATGGCCCACCGGCTGCACGCGCTGGGCCGGCCGTTCGAGTTCCACTACAGCGCCGCAGGCCGCGGCTCGGCGGGGTTTCTCGCCGACCTGGCGCAGGCGCCGTGGCGCGACCGGGTGCGCACCCACTTCAAGGACGAAGGCCAGCGCGCCGACCTGCACCGGCTGATCCCCGACTACCGGGACGGCTGCCACGTCTACACCTGCGGCGCGGCGCGCTTCATGGACGGGGTCTTCGAGGCGGCCGCCGCCCACGGCTGGCCCGAGGACGCGATGCACCGCGAGTTCTTCAGCGTGCCCGACGCGCCGGACTACGTGAACCACCCGTTCACGCTGCGGCTCACGCGGACCGACCGCACGCTCGACGTGCCGCCCGACCGGTCGGCGACCGACGTGCTGGCCGCCGCGGGCGTGCGCGTCGACACCAAGTGCTCGGACGGCATCTGCGGCGTCTGCGCGGTCGCGTACGATGCGGCGGCCTCCGACGAGGTCGAGCACCGCGACCACGTGCTCAGCGCGCGCCAGCGCGAGCACAAGGTGATCCTGTGCTGCTCGCGGGCCAAGGCGCCCGGCGGGCGGATCGTCCTGGACCTGTAAACCGGAGAGGCCACGATGCCTGAAACCGCCGCCTCGCCCGAGGCCACGAACCCGCCCGACCTGATCCTGCGGCGCGCACGCGTCATCGATCCGTCGCAGCGGCTGGACCGCGTCACCGACGTGGCGTTCGCCGGCGGGCGGGTCGCTGCGATCGGCGACGGGCTGGCCGCGGGCGCCGCGACCGACTGCCGCGACCTGGCCGGCCGGATCGTCACCCCGGGCCTGATCGACCTGCACACGCACGTCTACTGGGGCGGCACCTCGATCGGCGTCGACGCGGCGCAGCTGGCTCGGCGCAGCGCGACCGTCACCTTCGTCGACGCCGGCACGGCCGGTCCGGCGAACCTCGCGGGCTTTCGCAGGCACGTGATCGAGCCGTCGCCGGTGCGGATCGTGCCGTTCCTGAACGTGTCGTTCGCCGGCATCTTCGCGTTCTCCAGCACCGTGATGGTCGGCGAGTGCGAGGACCTGCGCCTGCTGGACCTGCGCGAGTGCGTGCGGGTCGCGCGCGAGCACGCCGACCTGGTCGTGGGCATCAAGGTGCGCGTGGGGCGCTCGGCCAGCGGCAGCTCGGGCGTGGCGCCGCTGGACATGGCGCTGGAGGTCGCCGAGGAACTCGGACTGCCGCTGATGGCCCACCTGGACAATCCGCCGCCTGCGCGCCACGAGGTCATGTCGCGGCTGCGCGCCGGCGACATCCTGACCCACTGCTTCAGGCCGTTTCCGAACGCGCCGTCGCGACCGGGCGGCGGCGTGCGCCCCGAGGTGCTGGCCGCACGCGAGCGCGGCGTGATCTTCGACGTCGGCCACGGCGGCGGCTCGCTCGGCTTCGGCACGACCCGCGCGATGCTGGCGGCCGGCTTCAGGCCCGACGTGATCTCGTCGGACGTCCACTCGATCTCGATCGACGGGCCCGCGTTCGATCTGCTGCACACGCTGGGCAAGTTCCACGCGCTGGGCATGACGCTGCCCGAGGTCATCGAGACGGCCACGGTCAATGCGGCGCGCGCGATCCGCCGCCCCGAGCTCGGCACGCTGCGGCCCGGCTCGCCCGGCGAGGCGAGCGTCTTCGAGGTCGTGGCCGGCCCCTGCGAGTACCGCGACGTGCTCGGCGAGGCGTTCACCGGCGACGTGCGGCTGCGGGCCCGCGGCGTGGTGCTGGGCGGCCGGTGGTGGCACGGCGGCTGAGGTCGCCGCGGGCCGCTCGTGCGGCGGCCGCGACCGTCGGCCGCCCGGACTCAGTCGTCGATCGCCAGGTGCGCGACGCAATCGCCGCGCTCGACGCGGCCGGGATGACGCTTGCAGATCACCAGGCCGCCGGTCCGGAAGAAGCACGGCTCGGGCGCCCGCGCGGGATTGTCGACGAAGTGCACGTGCCCGCACAGCTGGCCCTTCGTCACGGTGTCGCCGAGCACGGTCGCCGGCTCGAACAGGCCCGGCTCGGGCGCGTGCACGTAGAACTCGGGGCCCGGCACGCGCACCGTGCGCGGGGGCGGGGGCGGTTTCCACCCCGCGGGCCGGGGCACGATGCCCGTGTGGATCAGCGTGTTGCGAAGCCCGTCCTCGACGCGCCGCACGATGCCGGCGTCGACCCGGCCGGCGCCGCCGAACTCCCCGCCCAGCGCCACCACGCCGCGCAGCATCGCGGCGTGGGGCGAGTAGCGCGCGTCGGGGCGCCCCGCCCACGTCAGCGCGAGCGGCATGCCGAAATTCTCCAGCAGTGCCCGCCCCTTGCGGTTGATCGCGGCGTCGGTGCCGTGGTGCACGCTGACGAACGGCACGTAGTCGAGCGATCCGCCGCCCGAATGCAGGTCGTGGAACACGTCGGCGAGCTCGAACAGCACCGAGTCGATGTAGTACGCGATCTGTTCGGTCACCGTGCCGAGCGGATTGCCCGGAAAGGCCCGGTTCATGTTGCCGCCGTCGATCGGCGACACGCGGGTGCCGGCCATCGCGGCCGGCAGGTTCGCCGCCGGCAGGACGATGACCCGGCCCTTGATCTGGTCCGGCTGCAGGCTGCGGATCAGCTTGACCAGCGCAATCTGGCCCTCGTACTCGTCGCCGTGGTTGCCGGCCATGAACAGCGCCGTCGGCCCGCGCCCGTTGCGGATCACCGCGACCGGGATCGCGATGTTGCCGTAGGCCGAGCGGGTGACCGAGTGGGGCAGCATCAGGTAGCCGATCTGCTTGCCGTTGCGACCGTAGTCGACGTCGGTCGTGATCAGTGAGTCGCTCGTTCGCCTGGCCATGGGTTCCCCTTCGTCGCCCGCAGCGGCTATGATCAACCCGGTCAACCCGTCGCGGCAAGGGCACGCGCGGCACGGACACGCGCGGCAAGCGCACGAAGGAGCAGGGGCATGCGTATCTTTGCGGCGTCGATCGGCACCGAGACCAACACGTTCGCGCCGATACCGACCGCGCTGGAGAGCTTCCATGAATCCTTCTATGCCGCGCCGGGCGAGCATCCGGCCGACCCCAAGCTGTGCACGGCGCCGGTCTGGGTCGCGCGGCGGCGCGCGCGGGCCGAGGGCTGGACGCTGATCGAGGGCTCGTGCTCGTTCGCCGAGCCGGCGGGGCTGGTGTCGGGCGATGCCCACCGGCGGCTGCGCGACGAGGTGCTGGGCCAGCTGCAGGCGGCGCTGCCGGTCGACGCCGTGCTGCTCGGGCTGCACGGCGCGATGGTGGCCGACGGCTGCGACGACTGCGAGGGCGACCTGATCGAGCGGGTGCGCGCGATGGTCGGGCCGAAGGTCCCGATCGGTGTCGAGCTCGACCCGCACTGCCACATGACGGCGAAGCGGGTCCGCAACGCCACCCTGATCATCTGCTTCAAGGAGTTCCCCCACACCGACTTCGTTGCGCGCGGCGAGGAGGTCGTGGAGCTCACGCTGCAGGCCGCCCGCGGCGCGATCCGGCCGGTGATGTCGCTGTACGACTGCCGCATGATCGGCAGCTTTCCGACCACGCTGCAGCCGATGCGCGCGTTCGTCGACCGGATCTCGGCGCTCGAGGGCCGCAACGGCGTGCTGTCGGTCTCGATCGCGCACGGTTTCCCGTACGCCGACGTGCCCGAGCTCGGGGCCCGGATCCTGGTCGTGACCGACGATCGCAAGGCCGAAGGCGACCGGCTGGCCGCCGAGCTGGGCCAGGCGTTCTTTGCGATGCGCGGCAAGACCCAGCCGCCGTACCACACGCCCGACGGCGCCATCGACGCGGCCCTGGCCGACGGCCGCGGGCCGGTGGTCGTCGCCGATCCGTCGGACAATCCCGGTGGCGGCGCACCGGGCGACTCCACGGTGATCCTGCGCCGCCTGATCGAGCGCGGCGTGCAGGGCGCGGCGGTGGGGCCGGTCTGGGACCCGATCGCCGTGCGGCTGTGCTTCATGGCGGGCGAGGGCGGCACGCTGAACCTGCGTTTCGGCGGCAAGACCGCACCGACCTCGGGCCAGCCGATCGACGCGGCAGTGACCGTCACGAAGCTGGTGCGCGACGCGCAGCAGACCTTCGGCGACGCCAAGGTGCCGCTGGGCGACAGCGCGGCGATCGAGCTCGGCGGCATCCGCGTCGTGCTGATCACCAAGCGCACCCAGGCGATGGGCACCGACCTGTTCACCGGTCTGGGCATCGACCTGGCCCGCCAGCGGATGGTCGTGGTCAAGTCGACCAACCACTTCTTCGCGGCCTATTCGCCGGTGGCCAGCCAGGTGCTGTACTGCGACTCGGGCGGGCCGATTCCGCGCGACCACCGGCAGGTGCCGTACACGCGCCTGCAGCGCCCGATCTGGCCGCTCGACGAGCAGGTCAGCCCGGCGCTGATCGTCTGAGCCCGCAACCGCGGCAATTCCGGAGCCGTCACTTGCAGCCCGCGGGTGTCCGTGCGCTAATTGGCCCGAAGCCTCCGGCGACGAACCGGCGGCGGGCGGTTGCAGCACCGTCAGTTCGAGCACCGTAAACCAGGGGAAAAGACGATGAAGACCACACGAAGGGATGTGCTCAAGGCCGGCGCCGCCGGCGCGGCGATCGCGACCGTGGGTGCGCCGCACGTCGCGCGCGCGCAGGCCAAGCCGCCGCGGCAGGTGCGGATGGTGCCGCACGGCGACCTGCGCGTGCTGGATCCGATCTGGACCACCGCAAACATGTCCGCCTATCACGGCGCGATGATCTACGACACGCTGTTCGGCATCGACGCCAGCATGCGGCCCCAGCCGCAGATGGTGCAGACCTACACGCTGTCGGAGAACAAGCTGACGCACACCTTCGTGCTGCGCGACGGCCTGAAGTGGCACGACGGCACGCCGGTCACCGCGCGCGACTGCGTCGCGTCGATCCGGCGCTGGCAGGCCAAGGACGGCGCCGGCCAGCACATGTTCCAGCGTGTGGCCGACACGCCCGTGGTCGACGACAAGACCTTTCGCATCGTGCTCAAGGAGCCCTACGGGCTGGTGCTCGACGCGCTGGCCAAGACGTCGACGCCGCTGTGCTTCATGATGAAGGCGGACATCGCCGGCACCGACCCGAACACCCAGATCACCAAGCACATCGGCTCGGGGCCTTTCAAGTTCGTCGAGGGCGAGTACCGACCGGGCAGCCGCGTCGTGTACGAGCGCAATCCCGACTACGTGCCGCGCAGCGAGCCCGCCTCGGGCATCGCCGGCGGCAAGCGCGTGATGCTCGACCGCGTGATCTGGGACATCATCCCCGACGCGCAGACCGCGACCTCGGCGCTGATGAGCGGCGAGATCGAGTTCTTCGAGGTGCCGCCGGTCGACATCCTGGGTTCGCTGACAGGTGCGCCCGGCGTCAAGGTGGAGGTGTTCAACGAGCTGGGCAACGTCGGCTACTGCAGGCTCAACCACCTGCACCCGCCGTTCAACAACGTGCTGGCGCGCCGTGCGGCGCAGCTCGCGATCAGCCAGGACGACTTCCTGCGCGCCGCGATCGGCGACCCGAAGTTCTACAGGACCTGCGGGTCCAACTTCACCTGCGGCTCGCCGATGGGCGTCGAGGACGGCGCCGATGCGCTGATGCTGACCGCCCCGATGGCCCAGCGCCAGGCGCGGGCGCGCCAGCTGCTCAAGGAGGCCGGCTACAACAACGAGCCGGTCACCGTGCTGCACGCCACCGACATCCACGTGATGAACCAGGCGGCGCTGGTCATCGCGCAGAACCTGCGCCAGGTCGGCATGAACGTGCAGCTGGCGGCCTCGGACTGGGGCGGCGTCGTCACGCGCCGCTCCAACCAGAACCCGCCTGCGCAGGGCGGCTGGAACGTGTTCTTCACCTGGGGCGGCGGCAACGCGACGTCGAGCCCGATCAACCTGTTCGGCCACGCCGCCACCGGGCGCAAGGCCTGGTTCGGCTGGCCGGAGAACGAGCTGCACGAGCAGTACCGCAACGAGTGGGCGGCGGCCCCGGACGTTGCCACGCGGCGCGCGGTCGCGCAGCGCATGAACCGCAACATGATCGAGTACGTTCACGACGTGAAGACCGGCCAGTGGGTGGCGCCGGCCGCGTATCGCAGCGACCGGATCCGCGGCATGCTGCCGGTGCCCGAGGTGATCCCCTGGTGGAACGTCGAGCGCTTCGCCTGAGGCCGGCCGGGCGGCGCCGCGCGCTGCCGCGCCGGCGCTGCGTCGCGACGCTGCGATGATCGCGTACATCATCCGCCGGCTGCTGGCGACGATCCCCGTGATGGTCATCGTGGGGGTCTTCGTCTTCCTGCTGCTGCACCTGGCGCCGGGCGACCCGGCCGCGATCATCGCCGGCGACAACGCCACCGAGGAGAACATCGCGGCGATCCGCTCGCGGCTCGGACTGGACCGGCCGCTGCTCGCGCAGTTCGGCAGCTGGGCCTGGGCGATCGCCCAAGGCGACCTGGGCGTGTCGATGTTCTCCAACCTGCCGGTGACGACGCTGGTGCTGCAGCGCGCCGAGCCCACGATCGCGCTGGCGATCACGACGCTGATCGTGGCGATCTCGATCGCGGTCACGATCGGCGTGCTGGCCGCGTGGAAGGCCGGCTCGCTGCTCGATCGGGCGGTGATGGGCTTTGCGGTGATGGGCTTCTCGGTGCCGGTGTTCGTGGTCGGCTACATGCTCGTGTACGTCTTTGCGCTGCAGCTGCGCTGGCTGCCCGTGCAGGGCTACGTGCCGATCTCGCAAGGGCTGTGGCCCTGCCTGCGCAACCTGATCCTGCCGTCGGTCGCGCTGGGCCTGGCCTACGTGGCGCTGATCGCGCGGATCACGCGCGCAAGCATGCTCGACGTGCTGGCCGAGGACTACATCCGCACCGCCAACGCCAAGGGCGTGGCCACCGTGCCGGTGCTGCTGCGCCACGCACTGAAGAACGCGGCCGTGCCGATCGTCACCGTGATCGGCATCGGCGTGGCGCTGCTGATCTCGGGCGTGGTCATCACCGAGAGCGTGTTCAACATCCCCGGCGTCGGGCGCCTGGTGGTGGACGCGATCGCGCGGCGCGACTACCCGATCATCCAGGGCGTGATGATCATCTTCTCGGGCGTCTACGTGATCGTGAACCTGTGTGTGGACATCGTCTACACGTTCCTCGACCCGCGGATCCGATACTGATGGCCGCCGTCTCTCCCCCCGTCGTGACGGCTGCGCCGGGGTGGCTGGCCGACACCGTGCGGCGCCACCCGACGATCGTCGTCGGCGCGGTGCTGCTGGCGATCGTGGCGCTCGGCGCGCTCCTCGCGCCGGTCATCGCCGGCGACCCGATCGCGTTCCAGCCGATCGACCGGCTCAAGGGGCCGTCGGCGCAGTTCTGGCTCGGCACCGACAGCCTGGGCCGCGACGTCTATGCCCGCATGGTCTACGGCGCGCGCATCTCGTTGCTGGTCGGGCTGTCGGTGGCCGCGATCTCGATCGCGATCGGCCTGGTGATCGGCCTGGTCGCCGGCTACTTCCCGCGGGTGGACACCGTGGTGATGCGGTTCATGGACGGGATCATGGCGATCCCCGCGATCCTGCTGGCGATCGCGCTGGTGGCGGTCGTGGGCGCCAGCGTGCAGGTCGTGATCATCGCGATCGCGATCCCCGAGATCCCGCGCGTGACGCGGCTGGTCCGCGCGGTGGTGCTGTCGGTCCGCGACCTGCCGTACGTCGAGGCCGCGCAGGCCAGCGGCACGCGCGTGGCCCGGATCCTGCGCCGGCACATCCTGCCGAACACGGTCGCGCCGCTGATCGTGCAGGCCACCTACATCTGCGCGTCGGCGATCCTGACCGAGGCGGGGCTGAGCTTCCTGGGCGCCGGCACGCCGCCCGAGTTCCCGACCTGGGGCAACATGATCGCCTCGAGCCGCCTGTACCTGCAGATTGCGCCGTGGACGATCTTCGCGCCGGGCTTCTGCCTGGCGCTGGTCGTGCTGTCGGTCAACCTGCTGGGCGACGGGCTGCGCGACCGGCTCGACCCGCGGATCGCGCGGCGGATGTGATGGCGATCCTCGAGGTCGACGACCTGCACACGCAGTTCTTCACGCGCGACGGCGCGGTGCGCGCGGTCGACGGCGTGTCGTTCGGCGTGACCGCGGGCGAAACCTTGGGCATCGTCGGCGAGTCGGGGTGCGGCAAGTCGGTCACCGCGCTGTCGATCATGCGGCTGATCCCGCCGCGCTCGGGCCGCATCGTGCAGGGGACGGTCAGCTTCGAGGGCAGGGACCTCGCGTCGCTGTCCGAGCGCGAGATGCGCGCGATCCGCGGCAACCAGATCGCGATGGTCTTCCAGGAGCCGATGACGTCGCTGAACCCGGTCCACACGGTCGGCGCGCAGATCGCCGAGGCGGTGCGCATCCACCAGCGGCTGGCCCCCGGGGCCGCCATGGAGCGGGCCGCCGAGATGCTGCGCCTGGTCCGGATCCCGGACCCGCAGCGGCGCCTGCGCGACTACCCGCACCAGTTCTCGGGCGGCATGCGCCAGCGCGTGATGATCGCGATGGCCCTCTCCTGCAACCCCAAGGTCCTCATCGCCGACGAGCCGACCACGGCGCTC
>CAYGZN010000039.1:0-5588 GCA_964354355.1 uncultured Burkholderiaceae bacterium
ATGTTGCGCTTGGCGGCCTCGACCGTGTTGAAGCAGACCGTCGCGCCCCAGACGTCCATGCCGAACCAGGCCGGCGGATTCTTCTTGTCGCGGTACGACGACATGATCGCGTCCAGGTTCAGCGGCCGATACGGCTCGAGCATGCCGTTCTTGTCGAGCAATGCCAGGCTCGAGGCGGCCACACCCATGACGGCGTCGGCCTGCGGATTGGCCTTCTCGGCCAGCAGCTTGGCGGTGATCACGCCGGTCGAGTCGCGCACCCACTTGAGCTCGATGTCGGGGTAGACCTTGTTGAAGCCTTCCTGATAGGCCTTGAGCTGGTCGGTTTCGAGCGCGGTGTACACCAGCAGCTGGGTCTTCTGCGCGGCCGCCGACGTGGCGATGGCGGTCAGCGCCGACAGGGCGATCAGCCGGGTGTAGTCGTGGATGCGCATGCAGGGCTCCTCGGTTGGATAGTGCGGCGGCAGCGGTCAGCGGTTCGGCGTGCGCACGGCGCTCGCGCCCGCGCGCAATCGACCATGCTGCACAGGCACCGTGACAGCGGCGTGACGCCACCTTGGCACGGCGCACACCAGCACGGCCGGTTCGACGGAATCTATGCGTCGCCCCGGCCCATGTCAACGGTAGGCTGTTTATTGTTGACAATCCTCCCGGGGCGGGATTGAATGCTGCATGAACGTGCCCCCGGGGATCGCGGCGGGGGTCGGCGTCCTGCCCGGCGACGCCAGAACCGCTGAATGATCCACCTGCTGAACCTGCTTGCCGCGGTGGCCCTGCTCGTGTGGGGCACGCAGATCGTGCGCACGGGGGTGCTGCGCGTGTTCGGCGAGAACCTGCGCAACGTGCTGTCACGCAGCTTCGGTCATCGTCCGACGGCGCTGATGGCGGGGCTGCTCGTCACGAGCCTGGTGCAGTCCAGCACGGCGACCTGCCTGATCGTCGCCTCCTTCGTCGGCACCGGACTGGTCCCGACGGCAGCCGCCCTGACCGTCATGCTGGGTGCCGACGTCGGCACCAGCCTGATGGCGGTCGTGTTCTCGTTCGACCTGTCGTGGATCTCGCCGCTGCTGATCTTCACGGGCGTGGTGATGTTCATCTCGCGCCCGAACAGCCGCGTCGGGCGGATCGGCCGCGTGCTGATCGGGCTGGGGCTGATCACGCTGGCGCTGCAGCTGATCGTGGCCGCGACGCGGCCGTTGATCGAAGCGCCCGCCGTGCGCGCACTGCTGGCGGCGCTGCCCAGCGAGGTGATGCTGGATGTCGTCGTGGGCGCGATGCTGACGGTGCTGTCGTACTCGAGCCTGGCGATCGTGCTGCTGACCGCGACGCTGGCCTCCTCGGGGCTGATTCCGCCGGGGGTCGCGCTGGGGCTGGTGATCGGCGCGAACCTGGGCAGCGGCGTGCTCGCCTGGATTGCCACCAGCCGTGCCACGCCCCAGGCCAGGCGCCTGCCGCTGGGCAACCTCGTGTTCAAGCTGCTGGGCGCGATGGTCGTGGTGCCGCTGCTGCCGCAGGTGCTGGCGCTGCTGCAGCAGTACGTGCCGACGATCCACCAGCAGGTGGTGCTGTTTCACCTCGCCTTCAACGTGGCGCTTGCGCTGCTGCTGGTCTGGTTCACCGGGCCGATCGGCCGCCTGGTCGAGCAGTGGCTGCCGTCGCCGGCACACGGGGATGGCAGCGGCCGGCAGAGCCACCTGGACCCGGTCGCGCTGGGCACGCCGTCGCTGGCGATCAGCTGCGCGGCCCGCGAGGCGCTGCACCAGGCCGACGTGGTCGAAACGATGCTGCGCGGGATGATCTCGGTCATCAAGGACAACGACCTCGACCGTGCCGAGCAGCTACGCAAGATGGACGACACCGTGGACCAGCTGTACACGTCGATCAAGTTCTACCTGACGCAGATCTCGCGCCAGGCGCTGTCCGAGCGCGAGAGCCGGCGCTGGACCGACGTGGTGTCGTTCACGATCAACATGGAGCAGATCGGCGACACCGTCGAGCGCGTGCTGCTGGACGTCGAGGAAAAGAAGATCCGCAAGAACCGCAGCTTCTCGGACGCGGGCATGGCCGAAATCTGCCACCTGCACGAGCGGCTGATGTCCAACCTTCGCCTGGGCATGAGCGTCTTCCTCGACGGCCACGAATCCGACGCGCAGCGCCTGCTCGAGGAGAAGGCGCGCTTTCGCGAACTGGAGCACGAGTACGCGGCCAACCACATCGCCCGCCTGCAGGACAACACCGCCCAGAGCATCGAGACCAGCTCGCTGCACCTGGACCTGACCAGCGAGCTCAAGCGGATCAATTCGCACATCTGCTCGATCGCCTACCCGATCCTGGAATCCGCCGGCGCGCTGGCCAAGACGCGCCTGCGCCAGTCCGAGCTGGCGGGGCTGTCCGCGGACGAGCTGCGTGCCTGAGACGCTGCCCGCGCACGGAGCGCTGCGCGTAGCTGGGGCGCTGCGCGTGCGGGAGGCGCTGCGCAAGCGGCAGGCGCTGCGCGTGGCTGGGACGCCGATCGCGGCTGCTGCCCGGCCGTGACGCTGACCGGCCCGATCGTCCTGATCGTGCTGTTCAGTGCGATGCTGCACGCGTCGTGGAACGCGCTGGTCAAGTCCAGCGGGGACAAGGCACTGGACACGGCGCTGGTCCACTTCCTGGGTGCCGTCGTGGCGCTGCCGCTGCTGCTGTGGGCCGGCCTGCCTGCGCCGCAGAGCTGGCCGTACGTCGCCGCCTCGCTGGTGATCCACGTCGGCTACTACATCGCGCTGGCAGGCGCCTACAAGCACGGCGACCTCGGGCTGACCTACCCGATCATGCGCGGGTTCGCGCCGCTGCTCGTGGCGCTGGCCAGCGGCCCGCTGATCGGCGAGTCGCCGTCGGCCAGCGCCTGGCTGGGCATTCTGGGCATCACCGCCGGCGTCGCGCTGGTCGGACTGTCGCACCCGGGCGCGGCGCTGCACCACGGCAAGGCGGTGGGGTTCGCGCTGGCCAACGCGGTGATCATCGCCGCCTACACCGTCGTCGACGGCCAGGGCGTGCGCGTGGCCGGCGACGCGCTCGCCTACGTGCTGACGATGTTCGTGCTCGACGGTCTGCCGTACCCGCTGCTGGTGTGGGTGCGGCGCGGGCCCGAGGGACGCCGGCGGATCCTCGCGTATGCGCGCACGCGCTGGCCTCTGGCCACGCTGGGCGGCGCCGCGTCGATCGGTTCGTACGCGATCGCGCTGTGGGCGATGACGCGCGCGCCGGTGGCCTCGGTGGCGGCGCTGCGCGAGACGTCGGTGCTGTTCGCCGCGCTGCTGGGCACGGTGCTGCTCAAGGAGCGGTTCGGCATGCAGCGCGCGGTCGGCACCTGCGTGATCGTCGCGGGGGTCGTCGCGCTGCGCGCCGGCTGATCCGGATCGGGAAAGCCCTGTCTGGGAAGCGCATATTGTTGACAATCTGCAAACGACAAAATACGCTGGCGCACCATGTCCCCCGATCCTGACGCCCGGCGCGCCCCGACGGCCGCCGCCATCGAGATGCTGCGCGCGAACTCGCTGGCCACGCTGGCGCAGCGCGAACTCGAGCGCCAGATCATCTCGGGCGAGCTGGCCGTCGGCGCCAAGCTCAACGAAAGCGACATCGCGGCTGCGCTCGGTGTGTCGCGCGGCCCCGTGCGGGAGGCGTTCCGCGCGCTGGACCAGGCCGGGCTGGTGCGTGTCGAGAAGAACCGCGGCGTGTTCGTGCGCCAGGTGTCGCTCGAGGAGGCCAACGAGATCTACGAGGTGCGCGCCGCGCTCGAGGGGCTGATCGGCCGGCTGGCGGCTCAACGCGCGACGCCCGACGAGATCGACCGGCTGCGCGGCGTCGTGCGCCGGATGCAGGCGATGCAGCGCAGCCGGCGGGCCGCCGCCTACTACCCGCTGAACGTGGAGTTCCACGAGCTGCTGGCACAGGCCGCCCACAATGCGGCGCTGCTGGCGAACTACCGGCGCGTCGTCAACCAGCTCGACCTGTACCGGCGCGAGACCCTGACGCGCAGCGCGGAGAACATCCCGATCTCCACCGTGGAGCACCGCGAGATCGTCGACGCGGTCGCCGCGCGCGATGCGGACCGCGCCGAGCGGCTGACCTTCGACCACGTGATCCAGAGCCGCGAGCGCCTGCACCGCGCGCTCGCGCAAGTGCCACAGGCCAGTAACGACTGACGGGCACGCTCACGGACCCCCCAAACCCAGGCATCTGAAATGACAGCAAAGAAACCCGTGGTGTCGGTCAATGGCGTGGACTACCGCTGGCCGTTGCGCCCGGTCGTGGTGGTCTGCATCGACGGCGGCGACCCGGCCTACCTGCGCCGGTTCCTGGCGCAGGGCACCGTCCCGAACATGGCGCGCTTCATCCGGGAAGGGTTCGGCGCGGTCGCCGACGGGTCGATGCCCTCGTTCACCTGCCCGAACAACATGTCGATCATCACCGGCACGCCCACGGCGAGGCATGGCATTTCGGGCAACTTCTACCTGGACACGGCCACGTGGAAGCCGGTGGTCATGACGGGCCCCGAGCTGCTGCGCGGCGACACGATCATCGCCCGGTTCGCCGAGGCCGGCGCGAAGGTGGTTTCGATCACCGCCAAGGACAAGCTGCGCAAGCAGCTCGGCAAGGGGCTGGACGTCACCCGGGGCCACGTGTCGTTCTCCTCCGAGTTCGTCGAGCGCTGCACGATGGCCGAAAACGGCATCGAGAACGTGCTGGAGCTGGTCGGCATGGCCAAGCCCGACATGTATTCGATGGAACTCTCGCTGCTGGTGCTCGAGGCCGGTGTGCGGTTGCTCGAGGCGCGCCGGCCCGACCTGCTGTACCTGTCGCTGACCGACTGGGTGCAGCACAAGTGGTCGCCCGAGGAGGCCGACGCACGGCGCTTCTACCAGAAGCTCGACGACTGTTTCGGTCGCCTCGCGGCGCTCGACGCCACCGTGGCGCTGACCGCCGACCACGGCATGAACGACAAGTCCAACGCCGCCGGCGAACCCAACGTGATCTGGCTGCAGGACATCCTCGACGCCCGCTTCGGCGAGGGCGAGACGACCGTCATCTGCCCGATCACCGACGCCTTCGTCGCGCACCACGGCGCGCTCGGCGGCTTCGTTCGCGTGTGGTCGCGGGGCCTGGTCACGGCGCGCCAGATCATCGAGCACATCGCGGGCATCGACGGCATCGAGATGGCGCTCGACAAGGTCACCGCGTGCCGCATGTTCGACATGCCGCCCGATCGCGAGGGCGACGTCGCAGTCGTGGCGCGCCAGGACGTGTGCATCGGCACCTCGGCGAAGAACCACGACCTCACGGGCCTCGAGGGACACCGCCTGCGAACCCACGGCGGCGTGTCGGAAGCCAAGGTGCCGTTCATCGTGAACCGGCCCCTGAACGACGAATACAAGATGCGCGCCGCATCGACCACGCTCAAGAGCTACGAGATCTTCGACTTCGCGATCAACGGGACGGTTCAATGAAGCCCATGCAGGAGCGATCCCGGGTGATCGAAACGCCCCTGCGAGAAGGCATGCGCATCGCCGGCGAAAAGGTCTATGCCGAGCGCGTCATCGAGGTCC
>CAYGZN010000039.1:5688-11715 GCA_964354355.1 uncultured Burkholderiaceae bacterium
GAAGGCATGCGCATCGCCGGCGAAAAGGTCTATGCCGAGCGCGTCATCGAGGTCCGCTACCCCTACACCGGCGAGGTGGTCGCCACCGTGCCCAAGGCCTCGCTCGAGGACGTGCGCCGGGCCTTTCGCATCGCACGCCAGTACAAGCCCCGCCTCACCCGCCACGAGCGCTACAAGGTCCTGATGAAGGCCGGCGACATCATCGCGTCGCGCAAGGACTCGATCGCCCGGCTCATCACGCTGGAGTCGGGCCTGTGCATCCGGGACACGCTGTACGAGGTCGGCCGGGCCTCCGACGTGCTGCTGTTCGCCGCGCAGCAGGCGCTGCTCGACGACGGCCAGGTGTTCTCGTGCGACCTGACGCACCACGGCAAATCGCGCCGCGTGTACACGATGCGCGAGCCGCTGATGGGCGTCATCTCGGCGATCACGCCGTTCAACCACCCGCTGAACCAGGTGATCCACAAGGTCGCGCCGTCGGTCGCGACCAACAACCGGATGGTGCTCAAGCCGACCGAGAAGACGCCGCTGGCCGCGCTGGTCCTGGCCGATGTGCTGTACGAGGCCGGCCTGCCTCCGGAGATGCTGTCGGTCATCACCGGCGACCCGACGGAGATCGCCGACGAGATGCTGACCCACGCCGACATCGACATGGTCACCTTCACCGGCGGCGTGCCGATCGGCAAGTACATCGCCGGCAAGGCCGTGTACAAGCGCCAGGTGCTCGAGCTGGGTGGCAACGACCCGATCGTCGTGATGGACGACGCCGACGTGGTGAAGGCGGCCGAGCTGGCTGCCAACGGCTCGTACAAGAATTCCGGGCAGCGCTGCACGGCGGTCAAGCGGATCCTGGTGCACGAAAAGGTCGCCGACGCGTTCACCGAAGCCCTGCTCGCCAAGACCCGCGCGTGGACCTACGGCGATCCGCTGGACCCGAACGTCGACATGGGCTGCGTGATCGACGAGCAGGCCGCCACGCGCTTCGAGCAGCTGGTGAACGAGGCCGTCGCCGGCGGGGCAAGGCTGCGGCACGGCAATCGACGCGACGGCGCGCTGTATTCGCCGACGCTGATCGACCGGGTGCGGCCCGACATGACCGTCGTCAAGCACGAGACCTTCGGCCCGGTGTCGCCGGTGCTGACCTTCAGGGACGTCGACGACGCGATCCGGCTGGTCAACTCGACCGACTACGGCCTGTCCTCTGGGGTGTGCACGAACCGGCTCGACGACGTGATGCGGTTCGTGCGGGAACTGAACGTCGGCTCGGTCAACGTCTGGGAGGTGCCCGGCTACCGGCTCGAGGTCACGCCGTTCGGTGGCATCAAGGACTCGGGGCTGGGCTACAAGGAAGGCGTGCAGGAAGCCTGCAAGAGCTTCACCAACGTCAAGACGTATTCGATCCCGTGGTGACGGGGGCAACGACAGGGAGTCGATGAACCATGCGCAAGCTCGTCGAAGGCATCGTCGATTTTCGCGAGCGGCTGCTGCCGCAGTACGCAGCCCGATTCCGGGAGCTCGCCACGCAGCAGTCGCCCGACACGCTGTTCGTCACCTGCTCCGACAGCCGGGTGGTGCCCAACCTGCTCGTGTCGACGGATCCGGGCGACCTGTTCGTGATGCGCAACGTCGGCAACCTGGTGCCGCCGGCCACACGCGAGGGCGCCTCGACGGGCGACGTCTCCGAAGCCAGCGCGATCGAGTACTCGGCCCTGGTGCTGGAAGTGCGCAACATCGTGGTCTGCGGGCACTCGGCGTGCGGCGCGATGAAGGCGGCGCTCTCGCGCAAGGCGGTGCCCGGGGCGCCCAACCTCGCGCGCTGGCTGCAGCACGCCGACGCCGCCGTGTCGCGGCTGGAAGGCGAAGGCGCGCCGGACCCGGCGCTGTGCCGTGAGGACCAGCTGTCGCAGGTCAACGTGCTGGTGCAGATCGAGCACCTGATGTCGTATCCGATCGTGCGCGAGCGGGTGGCAGCGGGGGCGCTGAGCGTTTTCGGGCTCTGGTTCGACATCGGCTCGGGCGACATGTACGCCTACGAGCCGCCGACGCGCAGGTTCGAGCTGCTCGACCGGCGCGAAGCCGATCGATTGCTCGCGCGCCTGGACGACGCGCAGCCGCGCACGCCGCCTCCAGCCACCGGACCCTGAGCGACGCAGGGTCCCCAGGCAGCGTCGGCGGGCGCGTGCCCGCGGCGGTTGTATCATGGGGGCACGCGGATCGCGCCGGCAGCAGGCAAGGCGCCGGTTGCGCCGGCCCGGACCGCGCAACGAAGAGGACCGCCATGCAACTGCCCCTCCAGATCACCCTGCGCGACGTCGACGCTTCCGAGGCCGTCGAGACCCGGATCCGTCAGAAGGTTGCCGACCTCGAGCACGTCTACCCGAACCTCGTGTCGTGTCGGGTCGTGGTCGAGAAGCTGGGCAAGCACAAGCACCAGGGCAAGCCGTTCAACGTGCGCATCGACATCGGTGTGCCGGGAAGCGAACTGGTCGTCAACCGCGACCGGGACGAGGACCTGTACGTCGCGCTGCGCGACGCGTTCGACGCCGCCCGCCGCCAGCTCGAGGACTACGCGCGCGCGCAGCGCGGCGTCGAAAAGCTCCACGCGCCGACGCTGCGCGGCCGGATCGTGCGCATGAACCTGGAGGAGGGCTTCGGGTTCATCGAGACACCCGATGGCCGCGAGTTCTACTTCTCGTCCGTGAACGTCGTCACACCGCGGTTCGACGCCCTCGACGTGGGCACCGACGTCCATTTCATCGAGGATGCCGGTTCGCAGGGACCGCAGGCCAAGCGGGTCAGCGTCGGCAAGCACCAGGGCGCGGGCTGACGCGGCTGCGCGGGGAAGCTTCGAACTGACGGGCCGCAGCGGGCCTTTTCGGGCGATCGGGCTGCACGGGCATCGTGCACCCTTCGAAGACCGCCCGTGTAAGGGTATTCCTACAAGCCCAGCCAGAGACGACTTCGAACATGACTGCCACCCAGACGAAGCCCCTAGACGGCAGCGCAGAGGTGTTGCGCCAGGCATTGCCACTGATGTCCCGCCACGCGGCGGGCTATGCGCCGGACTCGTACGCGCTGTGGTACGAGTACGTGCGCGGCGACAACCGTACGTTGCGCGAGGAGGTCGACACGCTCGTCAAGCGCCTGGACCGCCTGTCGCTGGAACTGACCTACGAGCTGCACCAGAAGCACGTGGCGGACCGTTCGGCCGATGCGGTGCAGAAGGCACGCACCGGGCTGATCGACCTGATGAACAACGTGCAGTCCTCGGTCGAGGCCGCGACCTCGGACGCCACGGACTTCGACGCCCAACTGGCTGCGTTCGGCGAGGGCCTGGCCAGCGCGGCCACGCCCGAGGACCTGCAGCAGCACGTCAGCACGATCCGCGACGACGTCGACCGGATGAACCGCTCGCTGACCCAGTTGAACTCGCAGCTCGACGCCAGCCGCGGCGAGGTGGCCAAGCTGACCGCCGAGCTGAACCGGGCCCGGGAGGAAGCGTCGATCGACCCGCTGTCGGGCATCGTCAACCGGCGCGGCTTCGACACCGAGCTGCGCCGGATGTGCCGCGAGTCCAAGACGCAGGAATCCACGTTCTGCCTGCTGATGCTCGACATCGACCACTTCAAGAAGATCAACGACACCTACGGCCACCCGTTCGGCGACCAGGTGATCCGTGGCGTGGCGCAGGCGATGAGCGCGCTGAGCAAGCGCCAGGACATTGCCGCGCGCTACGGCGGCGAGGAGTTCGCGCTGCTGCTGCCCGGCACGCCGCTGGCTGGCGCGAAGGAAGTGGCCGAGCGCATCCGGCGCGCGATCGAGCGCGCACTGATCCGCCGCGGCCAGGACGAGGCCCCGATCGGCAACATCACGATCTCGATCGGCGTGTCGCAGTGCCAGATCGGCGAGGCGCCGGAATCGGTGGTCGCACGCGCCGACCGGGCGCTGTACGCGTCGAAGCACGGCGGGCGCAATCGGGTGACGTGCGACGGCTAGGCAGTGCGATGGGCGGGCTGTCGGGCTTGTTCCGGCATGGCGTCGTTCGACGGCCGAAGGCTGGCGCCGTGGTCAACTTGCCGGGGTGATGCGCCGCTTGGACGTGCGACCACGAATGGGCTCAGCCGCGGGCAGTTCGGCCAGGCGACCGGTCACGTACTTGTGAAGAACGCTTGCGATGAGCGTCTGGTACGGGATGCCCTCTTCGAGGGCCCTGACCTGGATGTCGCTCAGATCGCCGGAGGACAGGCGGATGTTGACGCGCCGATCCTTGATGGCAGTCGCCCGGGCCGCGGCCTTGAACCTGGCGAGATCGGCCTTGGTCGCGACCGACTTCAGCTTGCCCCTTTCATAGGCGCGCAGGATCTCGAGTTCGTATTCGTCAGCCTTCGGCATCGGGTTCATCCGGATTCAAGTAGTCGCGGGTGGCCTTGCGACTCGGGATGATCGTCGTGAGGAAGTAGTGGCCTTCCTCTTCGACGAAAGGCACCAAGCAGGCATAGTTGTCAAAAACCACCACCAGCACTCGCTGCCTGGGATACTTCGCTTGGTTCGGGTGGGCCAGAACATCGAGCAGGCCCCCGGATTCGATCGCCACGACGATGCTCTCGAAAAAAACGCCTCGGGCCGCCCGCAGCCTGTCGTTCTTCTCGGCGCTCCATCGGAACGTCTTCATGTCGGCATGCTACGCGAGTGTGTGCCGTTTGTCATCAACATGAACTGGAGACGCCGCACTTCGATGTCGATGACACCGCAATCGCGGCGGCGACACCGATGGTCTCCTCGGACCTGGTCGGCTGACGGCCGGGTTGGCCCGCCCGGGCGATCGCTCAGCGCAATCCGATTTCGCGCAGCGCGTCGATCAGGTCCTGCCGCGCGGCAACGAACCTGGGGTTGTCGGTGCCCGCTATCGATTGCCTGACCCGCGCTTCGTCGAACCTGGGCTGTCCCTGGAGGTATGTGCTGAAGACCTGACGCGCCTCCTCCGTCTTGCCCTCCCGCACCAGCGCCGCCGCGAGCGTCGGGGGCGCAATCAGTCCCTTGGGGTTTGCCACCGTGGCCTGACGGGCCCAGTCGACCGCCTCCGGGTAGCGGCCGAGGGCGAACAGGATGAAGCTGCGGCGCCATTTGTTGGCATCGTTCTGCGGGTGCAGCGGGTTGATCGCCAAAGCCTTGTCGGTCGCTTCGAGTGCCTCCTCGAAACGGCCCATTCGAACCAGGAACACCCCCCGAGAGCCATAGCCGGTAGCGTCACCGGGAAATCGCTCGACGAGTCGGTCGGCGTTGGCCAGGGCGCCGCCGATGTCGCCCTTGAAGAAGGCGACGCCGCCCTGGGCCATCAAGGTGTACATGCCCCCTGGATCGAGCCGCTCGAGCTGCTCGGCGGCCTGCACGAATCGCCTGAGCGAGGCTTCGGGGTCACCCCAGCGACGCCCGTGCATCGTGCCGCTTGCTAGCGAGACACCGCCCCAGCCGCGCACCGACCGCGGATCCTTGGCCACGGCCTGCTCGAAGAGGTCCAACGCCTCGCGCGCCGTGTCGGCGTTGACGCCGCCGTACCAGACGCCGAAGCCACGCATCGCAAGGTCGTCGGCCCGCGCCAGCTCGGGCGACAGGCGCGCCGCCGCCTCGCCGGCCGAGCGATGCATCTGGACGTTGACCACCTGCGAGACTCGAACCGCGAGCTTGTCGACCAGCCCCGGGAGAGCGTCGCGGGCCACATCGAACCGCTCGACCCAGCGCTGCGCGCCGCTTTCGCCATCGAGCAGCCGAACACGAATCCGAACCTTGTCGGCGTTGCGCTGGACACTGCCAGCGAGAACGTATCGCACGCCGAGGTCCTGTGCAATCTGGCGCGGGTCGACTTCACGACCGCGATAGGTCGCGGCCGTTTCGCGCCCGATCACCGAACTGCCCGGCAGCATGCTGAGTTCGATGGCGATGTCGTGGGTCAGGTTGTCCGCGAACCAGCCGTCATCGGGTGCGCCCTCGTTGACGAACGGCAGCACGACGATCGACAGCGGCTGTGCC
>CAYGZN010000039.1:11815-13545 GCA_964354355.1 uncultured Burkholderiaceae bacterium
CGACCACGGCGATCTGTCGGGCGAAGCGCGAGTGGAGCGTGGACCACAGGCGCCGCCACCAGGGATCCGCCGGCGCGGTGGTCCGTTCCCCAGCCGACTGCGCGCTCGGACGGGCCACTGAGCGGTCTGACCCGGGACTCTCGACAGGCGGATCAGGGGACATTCGAAGCGCCGCTCCGAAGACGGACGACCGGAGGCCCGTGTGCGGGTACCCGGTCATTGTCCACACGGATCGACGCTACCGCAAGGATCGCATCCGGTACAGGATCGCATCCGGTACGTGGCGACCCGATCTTGCACCGGCGCGGGAATGCCGCTAGTATTACATCGTAATACTAGCGAGGTGGATATGGACGTCACATCGGTCACAAGCAAGGGGCAGGTGACGATCCCGAAGGAAGTTCGGCAGCAGTTGGGCATTCGCCAAGGCAGCCGCATCGAATTTTCGTTGGTCGGCGATCATGTCGAAATGCGTGTCAAGAGTTCGCCGGGGGGCGTGCCGGATAGCGGGTTCGGTATGTTGAAAAGCCGCCGCCCCCCCCTGCCTGCGGACTTGGACCCAGCGACCCTGCTCAAACGATGATTGGCCTCGACACCAACGTACTTGCCCGCTACTACGTCGAGGACAAGGCCGACGCCGAAGCCCAGCGTCAGCGGATTGCCGCACGACGACTGGTGGAGTCCGGCCGGCCGCTGATGGTCTGCAAGACGGTGATCCTGGAGTTCGAGTGGGTGATGCGCGGCTACTACGGCTTCACGCAAGGCGAAGCCGTTGCAGTCTTGCGGCACTTGCTCGGACTGCGGCACATCACCATAGAGGACCGCACGACAGTGGAGCAAGCGCTGTCCTCGTGCGACGCGGGGATCGATCTCGCCGACGCGCTGCATCACGCGAGCTATCGAGCGTGTGCCAGCATGGCGTCGTTCGACGACCGAAGGCTGGCGCGCCGCGCGAAGAAGCTGGGGCTTGCGCCGAAAGTGGCGGTTCCGACGTAGCGGGCCGGCGTGATGCGCCGCTCGGGTGCGCGATCACGAACGGGCTGGGTGCGAGGGTCGCGCTGTTCCGATGTCAGAATGCGCACTCCATGGCCAGCGTCAAACTGACCCGCGAAAGCATCCTGGACGGCTCGCTGCACGCATCGGTGCGAGCGGTGCTCGGCCCCGGCGTGCGCATCATGACCGACGCCGAGCGCAACGCGCAGGTGCAGGACTTCCTCGTCCGGTCGCCGCGGCGGGGGCGGGTCTGGGTGTTCGCCTTCGGCTCGCTGATCTGGAACCCCGCGTTTCACTTCGCCGAGCGCCGCACGGCGCGCATCCACGGCTTCCATCGCCAGTTCTGCCTGTGGGCGCGCGCCGGTCGCGGCAGCCCCGAGCGGCCCGGGCTGATGCTGTCGCTGGAGTCGGGCGGCAGCTGCACAGGTGTGGCCTACCGCCTCGCGCGGGGCACCGAGGCGACCGAACTCGACGTGCTGTGGCGGCGCGAGATGGTCACCGGGGCCTATCGTCCGGTGTGGACCACTGCACTGACCCCCGCAGGGCCCGAGCCGGCGATCGCGTTCAGCGCCAATCGCGGGCACGAGCGCTACGCGCCGGGCCTGGACCACGATGCGGTGGCCCACTACCTGGCCACCGGGGCCGGGCCGATGGGTCGCTGCTGCGATTACCTGTTCGACACGGTGGAGCACCTGCGCCAGCTCGGCATCCGCGACCGGCGGCTGGAGGCGCTCGAG
>CAYGZN010000040.1:0-8915 GCA_964354355.1 uncultured Burkholderiaceae bacterium
CGCGTCGGGCAGCCGGATCAGATCCGCCGCGGGCACGCACCGCTGCTGCGTCCAGTTCTCGCGTTGCAGGTTCAGCACGAGGTCGCCCGGGGCGAACTGCGCGACGCCCGTGCCGACGGCACGCACGCGCCCCACGCATTCGGCGCCGGGCGTGGCCGGCAGCGGCGGCCTGAGCCGGTACTGGCCGCGGCAGAACGCCAGATCGGCGGGATTGATCGGGAAGGCGAGCACGTCGAATACGACCTCGCCCGGCCCGGGTTCGCCGAGGTCCGGCACCTGCTCGCAGCGCGCGACCACGGGCGGCTCGCCGTAACGGTCGATGCGGATCTGTTTCATCTCGGATCTCCAGGGCCAGCCGACCGCGTCGCCGATTCCCGAACGCCGGGTGGACGCGGGGCGGGCAACGCGCCTATCGTAGTGCCAACTGTCGCCGAACGGCGACGTACATGCAGGCGGCAGCCGCCGCGACCGCCCGTGAACCTACTGCGACGATCGATGTCCCCACCCGAAACCCTGCCGACGCTGCTGGCCGAACGGGCCGGCGTCGAATCACCGGCCCTGTTCGACCGCGACCGGGCCGTGTCGTACCGGCTGCTGCTCGACGAAAGCGCCCGCGTCGCAGCGGGCCTGCGCGCACGCGGGGTCGGTCCGGGCGACCGCGTGGCGATCTGGCTGCCCAACGTGACCGCGTGGCTGGCCAGTTTCTTCGCGTGTGCGCGGCTCGGTGCGATCGCGGTGGCGGTCAACACGCGCTTCCGCTCGGCCGAGCTTGCCGACATCCTCGTGCGCTCGGGCGCGTGCCTGCTGGTGACGTGGCCCGGCTTCGACCGGGTGGACTTCGCGGGCGTGCTCGCCGGCTGCCCGGCCGATGCGCTGGCCGGGCTGCGTGGCTGCGTGGCCTACGCTGAGCCGGGATCGGAGCAAGGCTTGCCGGCCGGGCTGGCGTGGCACCGCTATGCCGACCTCCTCGCGGCCGCACCGCTGCACGAGGACGTCTCGTCGCCCGATGCGGGCTGCGTGATCTTCACGACCTCGGGCACAACGAAGGCGCCCAAGTTCGTTCTACACGACCCGCGCACGCTGCTGCGCCACGCGTTCGACGTGGTCCGCGGCTTTGCGATCGACGCCGACGCGACGATGCTGCTGGCGCCGCCCCTGTGCGGCGTGTTCGGCGTGTGCAATGCACTGGCGATGATCGTCGCGGGGCGCCCGTTCGCAATGATGCCCGCCTGGGATCCCGAGTTCGGTGCGCGGCAGATCGACGCCCATCGCGTCACGCACCTGAACGGCACCGACGACGCGATCGCGCAGCTGCTGGCGCAGAACGGGCGCACGCCCGCCTACCCGACGCTGCGCTTCGCCGGATACGCGGCGTTCAATCCGGCGCAGGCCGACATCGTCGAGCGCGCCGACGCGCGCGGCCTGAAGGTGGTGGGCCTGTACGGGATCAGCGAGATTCAGGCGCTGTTCGCGCGCCAGTGCGAGCACGCGCCGCTGGCGATGCGCCGCCTGCCCGGCGGGCTCCCGGTGAGCGCCGACGCGCGGGTGCGCGCCTGCGATCCCGAAACCGGCCGCGTGCTGCCGCACGAGGAGGCCGGCGAATTGCAGTTCCTGGCGCCGGGCTCGCGGATGGTCGGCTACTTCGGCGATGCGTCGGCCACGCGCGAGGCGATCGTCGACGGCGGCTGGTACCGCTCGGGCGACCTGGGGTACACCTGCGCGGATGGCCGCTTCGTGTTCCTCGCTCGCATCGGCGATTCGCTGCGCCTGGGCGGCTTCCTGGTCAACCCGCTGGAGATCGAGGCCTGCGTGCAGCAGGTCGCGGGTGTGGGCGGCTGCCAGGTGGTGGGCGTGCAGGCGGCGGGCGGCCTGCGCCCGGTGGCGTTCGTGACGCTGACCGAAGGCGCCTCGCTCGACGAGGCCGCCGTCATCGCCCACGTGGCGGCCCGGCTGGCCCGCTACAAGGTGCCGCTGCGGGTGTTCCCGATCGACGCCTTTCCGGTGACCGAGGGCACCAACGCCACCAAGGTGCAGAAGCACCGCCTGCGCGAACGGGCGCAGCGGCGCCTGGACACCGGACGCGATGACGCCTGACGGGATGACGCCGGACGCGATGTTCATCCGCAACTGCTGGTACGTGATCGCCTGGGACCACGAGATCCCGGCCGACGGCCTGTTCGCGCGCACCGTGCTCGGCGAGCCGATCCTCGTGTACCGCACCGCCGACGGCGGGTTCGCCGCGATGGAGGACCGCTGCTGCCACCGGCTGGCGCCGCTGTCGCGGGGCCGCAAGGAAGGCGACTGCGTGCGCTGCGGCTACCACGGGCTGAAGTTCGACGCGACCGGCCGGTGCGTCGAGATCCCTGGTTCGGATCGCATCCCCGAGGCCGCGCGCGTGCGGACCTATCCGGTCGTCGCGAAGAACCGGTGGGTGTTCGTCTGGATGGGCGCGCCGGCGCGCGCCGACGCCACGCAGCTGCCCGACAACTTCTCCTGCGATCACCCCGAGTGGAAGAACCGCCCGGGCTACATGCACTACGACACGAACTACCTGCTGATCTGCGACAACCTGCTCGACTTCTCGCACCTGAGCTACGTGCACGAGAAATCGCTCGGCGGCACGACCGCGATCGCGCAGGCGCGCGCGCAGATCGAACCGGTGCCGCGCGGCATCCGCGTCACGCGCCGGGTCGGCGACGTGCCGGCGCCGCCGTTCTACACGCGCTTTCGCAGCTTCGCGACCCCCATCGACCGCTGGTTCGTCTACGACTTCCTGCTGCCGGGCACGCTGCTGATGCACTCCGGGGGCAAGCCGGTCGGTGCGGGCGCCGACGACATGAGCCAGGCCGTGCAGCTGCACAGCTGCCAGACGCTGACGCCCGAGACCGAGTCCACCACGCACTACTTCTTCCAGCAGTCGCACCGGGCCGGGCAGGGCGACGACACGGTCGTGCAGTCGATCTACGACAGCCTGATCGGCGCGTTCAACGAGGACCGCGACATGATCACCGCGCAGAGCCGGGTCATCGCCGCCGACCCGTCGGCGAAGATGATGCCGCTGGCGATGGACGCGGCGCTGATCCAGTACCGGCGGCTGCTGCAGGCCGCGGTCGCGGCCGAGCGCGCCGACCCGGCCGCAGGCTGACCCCCTCGCAGGTCACGCTCGCCGATCAGCTCGGGGGCTGCTGCCCGGACAGGTGGTCCTGCACCAGCGTCTTGGCCTCGGCGCGCACCAGGTCCATGAACGCGCGCGCGGCGGGCGAGATCTGCTTGCCGACCGGATAGACGAACTGCCAGCGTCGCCGGATCGGGAAGCCTTCGACATCGAGCACGGCCAGCCGGGACGGGTCGGTGTCGAGCCCGAGCGTGTAACGCGACAGGATCGACACGCCCAGCCCGGCGAGGATCGCCTGCTTGATCGCCTCGTTGGTCGACAGCTCCATGCGCACGTTCGGTGCGACACCGTGTGCATCGAACGCCTCCCATGCCACCAGCCGGGTGCCCGAGCCGGGCTCGCGCATCAGGAACGGCTCTTCGGCCAGTTCACCGAACGGAATCGCGCGACGGCCCGCCAGCGGGTGGTCGGCGCGCGCGAACACCACCAGCGGGTTGTCCAGGATCGGCTGGCAGACGACCTCGTGCCCGGTCGGCGGATTCGCGAAGACGTAGAGGTCGTCCTCGTTGTTCGCCAGCCGGTCGATCAGCGCCTGCCGGTTGTGGATCTGCAGCGAGACCTCGACCTTCGGGTGCGCGGCCACGAAGGCGGCGAGCAGCCTCGGCACGAAGTACTTGCCGGTCGTGCTGACCGCCAGCCGCAGCCGCCCGGCCTCGAGCCCGCGCAGCCCCGACAGCGCGTCCTCGATGCGGGCGAAGTTCTCGAACAGCTCCTGGCAACCCTCGTACAGCACCTGACCGGCCGCGGTCAGGTGGACCTTCTTGCCGATCTGCTCGAACAGCGTCAGCTCGAGCGTGTCCGACAGCTTGCGGATCTGCGTGGACACCGTCGGCTGGGCCAGGTGCAGGGCCTCGGCGGCGCGCGTGAAGCTGCCCAGTCGGGCGGTGGCTTCGAACACGGCGAGCTGCGGAAGCATCCCGTGGCGCAGGTGGCGCCGGATACGTGCATGGGGCATCGCGGACCCTTCCCGTTGAAGGCAAAGGTCTGACTCGCCTGCCGACCGGACCACCCGGGCGGCAGGCCCGCGAGACCGGGGCGGCGCCCGTCTTGACGACCTCGCGGCAGAGGCCGGAACGGCCTGGAGCTACTCCCGCTTTGCTGCTGACCCGGATTCTAGCGGCCGGGGCGGCGGGTGGCAACGAACGCCCTCGCGGCACGCGTGCCATCGCGAATCGTGATGGCATCGATCCGATCGGCCGATGGGATCGCAAAGCGCGATCGTCAGCATCAGAAAACTCGACTGTTCGCGCGCCGCCGGTTCGCGAAGAATGGCCCCGTCAACACACGGGAGACACTGTGGATCCGTTCTCGACAGAATTTCTGTCGGCGCTGCTCGCCATCGTCGTGATCGACCTGGTGCTGGCCGGCGACAACGCGATCGTGATCGCGCTGGCTGCCCGCAGCCTGCCGGCGCACCTGCAGAAGCGCGCGATCGTCTGGGGCACGGCCGGCGCGATCGTCGTGCGCAGCGCGATGACGCTGGTCGTCGTGTGGCTGCTGAAGATCCCGGGGCTGATGCTGCTGGGCGGCGCGCTGCTGATCTGGATCGCCTACCGCCTGCTGGCGCCCGAAACGGGCGAAGGCGATCAGCACGGCCCGGCCGCGACGACCTTCTTCGGTGCGATGAAGACGATCGTCGTGGCCGACGCGGTGATGGGCCTGGACAACGTGCTGGCGGTCGCGGGCGCCGCCCACGGCAGCTACGTGCTGGTCGTGCTGGGCCTGCTGATCAGCATCCCGATCGTCATCTGGGGCTCGACGCTGATCCTGAAGTGGGTGGAGCGATTCCCCGCGATCGTCTACGTCGGGGCGGGCGTGCTCGCGTGGACGGCCGTCAAGATGATGGTCAGCGAGCCGCTGACGAAGGACGCCCTGTCCGCGCACGGCCTGATCGTGCCGCTGCTCTACCTGGCCGTGATCGGCGGCGTGCTGTGGGCCGGGTTCGTGAAGAACCACCGCCACCTCGATTCCCGCATCACGTCGCGGCTGGCCGAGATGCGCCACGGCCGCGAACGGGCTCGTTCCGATTCCACCGTTTCCACTGGAGAAGCCGCCATGCAACGCATCCTCGTCCCGGTCGACGGATCCCGCAACGCCCTGCTCGCGGTGCGTCACGTGATCGCGCAGTTCGTCGAGGACTCCGCCAAGGAGGTGCACCTGCTGAACGTGCAGCCGCCGCTGTCGCGGCACGTGGCACGCCTGGCCAGCCGCAGCGACCGTGACGGCTGGCACCGCGAGGCCGCCGACAAGGCGCTCGCCGCCGCGCGCGGCCTGCTCGAGCAGCACGGCGTGCCGCACTCGGTGCACTACCGGCTCGGCGACCGCGCGAAGCTCATCGCCGACGAGGCGCGTCGGCTGCGCTGCCACCACATCGTGATGGGCACCGCGCGGCGCAACTCGCTGAGCCGGATGCTGCAGGATTCCACCACGCACCAGGTGCTCGAGCACACGTCGGTGCCGGTCGAGGTCATCGCCGGCGACAGCGTGCCGCGCCTGGAGCGCTGGGGCATCCCCGCAGGCGTCGGCGCCATGCTGGCGCTGGCCTGGATGGCCGCGGACTGAAGCGGCGCTGCGTCGGCTGCTACACTCGCTGACGCCTGTCGCGCCAGCCGCAGACCGACCCGTCCTGGAGTCCCGCCATGTTCCGTTCCGACCTGCTGAAGAACCAGCGCTTTCTCGTGACCGGCGGCGGCACGGGCCTGGGCCGCGCGATGACCGAGCAGTTCCTGCGCCTGGGCGCCGAGGTGGCGATCTGCGGCCGGCGCAAGCTGGTGCTGGACGAAGCGGCCGCGCAGATGATGAAGGCCTGCGGCGGCAAGGTCACCTCCTACGGCGTCGACATCCGCGACGCGGCCGCGGTCGACGCGATGGTCGACGACCTGTTCGCGACCGGAGGCCTGACGGGGCTGGTGAACAACGCCGCCGGCAACTTCATCAGCCCGACCGAGGCGCTGAGCCCGCGCGCCTTCGATGCGATCGCCAACATCGTGTTCCACGGCACCTTCTACGTGACCACCGCGGTGGGCCGGCGCTGGATCGCGCAGGCCAAGGCGGCCGGCGGCTGGTCGCCGCCGGCGCCGATGAAATCGGTCGTGTCGATCATCACGACCTGGGTCGAAAACGGCGGGCCCTATGTGGTGCCCTCGGCGATGAGCAAGGCGGGCATCGCGACGATGACCCGATCGCTGGCCGTCGAATGGGCGAAGTACGGCATTCGCCTGAACGCGATCGGCCCGGGCGAGATCCCGACCGAGGGCATGAGCAAGCGGCTGAACCCCGGCGAGGACCCGGGCGCACGCTCGAAGCAGTTCAACCCGCAGAAGCGCCCGGGCGAGATGAGCGAACTGCAGAACCTGTCGACCTTCCTGATGTCGGGCGGGTGCGACTGGCTGACCGGCCAGCTGATCCACATGGACGGCGGCAACTACCTGGCCACCGGCGGCACCTTCTATGCGCTGCGCGACTGGACCGACGAGATGTGGCAGCAGGCCCGCGAGCGCATCGAGGCGCAGAACGCGAAGGATCGCTCGCAGCGGACCTGAGCCGGTCGGCCGGCGCGCGTCAGCCGACCGCTCGCGCCTGCCCGCCCCAGTAGCGGGCCCGCAGCGCCTTCTTGTCGGGCTTGCCCAGTCCCGTCACGGGCAGCGCATCGACGAAGTCGACGGACTTGGGCGCGTGCACCGGCCCCTTGTGCTCGCGCACGAGCGCGATCAGCTCGGCGGCGCTGGCCTGCGCACCGGGCTTGAGCACGACCACGGCCTTGACGGCCTCGCCCCAGGTCTCGTCGGGCACGCCGATCACACCCGCGGCCGCGACCGCCGGGTGTGCGCTCAGGACATCCTCGACCTCGCGCGGAAACACGTTGAAGCCGCCCGAGATGATCATGTCCTTGCTGCGATCGACGATGTACAGGAAGCCCTCGGCGTCGCGGCGCGCCAGGTCGCCCGTGTGCAGCCAGCCGTGGCGCAGCGCCGCCGCCGTCTCGTCGGGCCGGTTCCAGTAGCCGTGCATCACCAGCGGGCCGCGCACGCAGATCTCGCCGACCTCGCCGGCGGCGACCTCGCGACCGTCGTCGTCCAGCAGCGCGACCTGGATCGGCCCGATCGGGCGCCCGCACGAGGCCAGCCGCCCGGGGTGGCGCGCGGGGTCGTGCTCGTGGCGACGCAGCACGGTGATCGCATTGGGCGCCTCCGATTGCCCGTACAGCTGCATGAACACCGGGCCGATTCGGCGGATCGCCTCGGCCAGCCGGGCCGGCGCCATTGGCGCTGCGCCGTAGACGGCGACCTCCAGACTCGAGAGGTCGGCGTGTGCCAGGCCCGGATCGTCGAGCAGCCGGTAGATCATCGTCGGCACCAGGAACGTCATCGTGATCCGGTGGCGCGCGACGAGCTCGAAGAAACGGCCCGGATCGAAGCCCTGCGCGATGACCACGGTGCCGCACCGAAGCAGCACCGGCAGGATCACCGCGCCCGCGGCGTGCGTGATCGGGGTCATCGCGAGGAATCGGGTCTCGCCCGGCCAGTCCCACTCGGCGAGCTCGCTCAGGGCCATCGTCACGCGCACGCGGTGCGTCGACATCACGCCCTTGGGGCGGCCCGACGTGCCGCCGGTGTAGGTCAGCCCGCAGACGTCGTCGACGTGGCCCTGCGGCGCCAGCGGCCGCGGCGCAAAGCACGCCGCTTCGGCCAGGATGTCGTCGGCGAGATCACCGGGGCCCAGCGACAGCAGGCGCAGCCCCGGCACGCGCGCGGCCAGCGCCCGCGCCCGGTCGGCGAAGCCGTCCGGGTCGACGAACAGCGTCGTGATGCCCGCGTCCTGCAGGATCCAGGCATGGTCGTCCTCGGAGCCCAGCGGGTGCATCGCCGTGGCGCGCAGACCCATCAGGTTGGCGGCCGAGCCCGCGACGAAGGCCTCGGGCCGATTGCCCGACAGCGTCGCGACGGCGTCGCCGCGCGACAGACCGCGTGCCTGAAGCGCCTGCACCAGCCCCGAGAGCCGTTCGCCGAGCTGCCGATAGGTGATCGTGCGCTCGCCGTGCACGAACGCCACGCGCTCGCCGCCGCGCTCGATCGCGCGCACGATCAGGTGGCCCACCGTGCAGCCGTCGTACAGGCCCGTCGTGTGGCTGGCCGGCGGATCCGTCGTGTGCGCGTCGCGCGGGCGGGCGGGCGCTTGCGTCATCGGGCCGGCTCGCGCTCGCCGGCGCCGAGCTCGCGCTGCATGATGACCGCGTCCAGCCAGCGGTCGAACTTCCAGCCGGTCGAGCGTAGCGTGCCGGCGAACCTGAAGCCGGCGTTCGCGTGCAGGCCGATCGAGCCCGCGTTGGCGCTATCGCCGATCACGGCGAGCATCTGCCGGCAGCCGGCCGCCTGGCAGCGCCCGATCAGCGCCTGCAGCAGCGCGCGGCCCACGCCGTGCCCGCGGGCCGCGTCCGCGACGTAGATCGAGTCCTCGACCGTGAAGCGATAGGCCGGCCGCATCCGGAAGTAGTTGGCGTACGCGAAGCCGACCACGGCGCCCGAGCGCTGCGCGACCAGGTAAGGGAATCCGTTGGCCAGCACGTCGGCGCGGCGCGCGCGAATCTCCTCGACACCGGGCGCATCGAGCTCGAACGTGCCCGTGCCGTGGCGCACGTGGTGCGCATAGATCGACTGGATCGCCGGCACGTCGTCGTCGCGGCTGTCGCGAACGGGCGGGGGAGTCTTCATGGCTCGCTACGATACACAATCCGCACCGA
>CAYGZN010000040.1:9015-13473 GCA_964354355.1 uncultured Burkholderiaceae bacterium
CGGCGCCGCAAACGGTGCTCCGACCGGCGCCGCGAGCGGCGTGCTCAGGCGTTGACCAGGTGGCCGTCGACCACGCGCGCGGCGCCGGCGCGCACCAGGTCGGCGATCGCCCACTGCGCGAGCGCCTCGGGCGTCATGCCGAGGAACCGCTGGTTGGCGCCGCGCACCAGCGGGATCGCCGACAGCGTCGCCTGCAGGTCGGCCAGCGGCATGCGCTCGCGATCGAGCAGCAGGAACTTCAGCAGCACCTTGATCGCGTGCCGTGCGTTCTTCGCGGGGTCCGCGGCGAGGTGGTCGAGCCGGCGGTGCGCGCGCTCGAGCGCACCTGCGACGTCGTCGAACATCGGGCCGTGGCCCGGGATCACGCGCGTCACGTCGAGCCCGGCGATGCGCGCCAGCACGGCCCGCTGCTCCGCGAAACCGGACTCGCCCTCGAGTTCGGGGAAGATCAAGCCGAAGCCGTTCTCCCACAGCGCGTCGGCCGAGATCAGCAGCCCCTCGCTCGCGCAGTGCAGCACGACCGCCTGCGGATCGTGGCCCGGCGCCGCGATCACGTGCCAGCGCAGCCGGCCGAGCTCGATCGTCTGGCCTTCGCGCAGCACGTCGTCGAACGTGAACCGGTCGCAGCGCTCGCCGGTCGCCTCGTAGGTCAGGCGCGCGGCGTCCCAGTGGCGGACTGCGTCGGCGCTTGCCGCGGGGATCAGCGTGCGGCACGCGAAGGTCTGCTGCAGGATCGCGTTGCCGCCGCAGTGGTCGGCGTGCAGGTGCGTGTTGACCAGGGTGTCGAGCCCGCGGTCGCCGAGCCCCTGGCGCACCAGCGCCAGCGTCAGCGCACGGTGCTTCACGTAGCCCGTGTCGACCAGCGCCGTGCGGTCGGGGTCCACGAACAGCACGTTGTTGGACGACAGCCAGTCGCGCTGCAGGAACCGCATCGTCGGCGGCAGCAGGCGCGCCGCATCGGTCCGCGGCGGCGCGCTCACCGGTCTGCCCGCGCGTCGCCGGGCTTGCCTGCGGGCGCGGGGTCGGGGCGGGTCAGCTCGTCGGCAATCCGCGCGAAAGCGTCGTCCAGCGCGGCGCTGCCGCTGTAGAACACCTTCACGCGGCTGAAGCCCGGCGAGACGAGCAGGCGGGGCGACAGCGGCACGCGGGCGAACCGCACGCGCTGGATCTCGTGCCACGCCACGTCGCGGCCCATCCATCCGCCCTGGCGGATTCCGCGGCCGTCGACGATGGTCCGCCCGAACAGGATCGAAGGCATCGGCCACAGCAGCGCGGCGGCCACCGCGGCTGCGGCCAGCATCTCGCCGGCCGAGGCGCTGCCGGCGGCGAGCAGCAGCCGCGCGCCCCAGCCGAGCAGCCCGGCAACGAGCACGGCGGCGAGCGCGCGCGTCATCGGCCGATAGGTCGGTCCGTCCACCGGACGGGCTTCATGGTCGCGGGCAAGGGCCGCGAGGCGTTCGGCAGCCGGCATGGGCGAGCAGCAATCGGCGACGGGCCGTCAGGGGCGGGCATCGACGGGCATCGACGGGCAGCTGCGGCGCAGGCCCCGTCAGCGCACGGCCACCCGGTGCACCCCGTCGGGCAGCCGCGCCGCCTGCTTCATCTGCGCCGACCCGAAGACGGGGTCGCCGCGCAGGTACGCGACCGCGGCGTCGGTCATGTCGAAGCCCCAGAACAGCCAGTCGTCGACGACCAGCGTCGGCACGCCGAACAGGCCGAGCTCGATCGCCTCCTCGGTGTTGCGCCGCAGGGTGTCCTTGACGTCGGCCCGCGCGATCTCCTCGTCGGGCTCGTCGACGCCGAGCTTGCGGCACAACGCGGCCCACGGGCCGTCGTCGGTCGGCAGGTGGCCTTCCACCCACACGTAGCGGAACAGCGCCTGCACGATGTCGGCGTCGTTGCCCAGCGCGATCGACAGCCGCAGCAGCGGCAGCGGGTTGAACGGGTGCGCATGCGGCAGCTTCAGCGGGATCTGGTGCTGTTCGGCCAGCCACACGATCTGGCGGAACGTGTGCAGCTTCTTGGCGGGAATCTCGGCCGGTCCCTTCTGGCCGCAGTGGTTCAGCAGCGCCGCGAACAGCACCGGCTTGAACTCGATGTCGGCGTAGCGCTCGAAGCGCCCGAGAATGGCGCTTTGCAGGTACGCGAACGGCGAGACGTAGTCGAAATACCAGCGCGCCTTCTTCTTCACTGCGTCCTCCGTGCAGGGCTCACGATCGATCGGGGGGTGTCGCGGCCGCGACCGGCGACGCGACGGTGCGTGCGCGCCGCTGCGCCAGATCGGCCCAGACCCTTCGCTTGTCGGCAACGCTCATCGTACCCCAGGCGGCGATCTCGTCGATGGTTCGCATGCAGCCTTCGCACCAACCCGTCGTGGGCTCGATGCGACACACCGACGTGCACGGCGACCCGGGGTCGGTCATGCGGGCACGGCGCTCGCGAACTTCGCGGCGATCGCGTTGCCGGCGCGCGAGACGGCCTTGCGCCCGAGGTGGCCCGAGATCCACTGCCCGGTCTGCACCACCTGCGCCAGGTCGACGCCGGTCTCGATGCCCAGCCCGTCGAGCAGGTAGACGACGTCCTCGGTCGCGACGTTGCCGGTGGCGCCCTTGGCGTACGGGCACCCGCCCAGGCCAGCCACCGACGCGTGGAAGATCGCGATGCCGGTCTCGAGACTGGCGTAGACGTTGGCGATCGCCTGGCCGTACGTGTCGTGGAAGTGCCCGGACAACCGCTCGATCGGGAACACCCGCGCGGCCGCCTGCATCGCCGCGCGCGTGCGGTGCGGCGTGCCGGTGCCGATCGTGTCGGCGATGTCGATCTCGTGGCAGCCCAGGTCGGCCAGCCGCCGGACCACGTCGGCGACCGCCGCCGGCGTGACCTCGCCCTGGTACGGGCAGCCCAGCGCGCACGAGACCGCCGCGCGCAGCCGCAGCCCGTGCGACAGCGCGGCGCGCGCCACCGGCTCGAAGCGCGCGATCGACTCGGCGATCGAGCAGTTGATGTTCCGCTGCGAGAACGCCTCGGACGCGGCGCCGAAGATGACGACCTCGTCGGCGCGCACCTCGAGCGCGGCCTCGAAGCCCTTGAGGTTCGGGGTCAGCGCGGAATAGACGACGCCGGGCCTGCGCTCGATGCGCGCCATCACCTCGCGCGAGTCGGCCATCTGCGGCACCCACTTCGGGGACACGAACGAGCCGGCCTCGACGTTCGGGAAGCCGGCGGCGCTGAGCCGGTTGCACAGCTCGACCTTCACGTCGGTGGACACCGTTGCCTTCTCGTTCTGAAGGCCGTCTCGCGGGCCCACCTCGACCAGCTTGACCCGCCGCGGCAGGCCGTTCGATGCCGTTGTCATCGCGTGTTCCTCTTCGGTTCCGTTCAGTAACCGCGCGCCCGGTCGACCCAGCCCGACGGTCGCTGGCCGCGCTGCATGGCCAGCACCTTGTCGGCCACCTGCGCGGCCGACTCGGCGATCCGCGTGGGCGCCGACACGTGCGGCGTGATCCGGATCCTGGGGTGGGTCCAGAACGGGTGCTCCGCCGGAAGGGGCTCGCGTCGGAACACGTCCAGTGTCGCACCGGACAGCGGTCCGCGCTCGAGCGCGGCCAGCAGGTCCGCGTCGACGACGAGCGCGCCGCGCGCGACGTTGATCAGCCAGCCGCCGGGCTGCAGCCGGGCGAGCGCATCCGCGTCGACGAGGTTCTCGGTGGCGGGCGTCAGCGGCGCCATCAGGATCAGGACCCGCGTGGCGGCCAGGAACGCGTGCCAGCCGCCGGGCCCGTCGAACGTGCGCACGCCTTCGATCGTGCGCGCCGTGCGCGAGTATCCCGAGACGGGCCAGCCGGCCGCGGCCAGCGCGCGCGCGACGTGGCCGCCCAGCACGCCCAGGCCCAGCACGCCCACCGGCAGCGACTCGCGCGGCAGCGCATCCACCTCGTGCCAGCGGCGCTGCGCCTGCAGCGCCGCGTAGTCGTGGTGGCGGCCGGCCAGGTGCAGCAGCTCGTGGCAGCAGTAGTCGACCATCTGCGCAGCCATGCCGGCGTCCTCGAGGCGGATCACCGGCAGCTCGGCCGGCAGCCCTTCGTGGCGCATCAGGTGATCGACGCCGGCGCCGGCGCTGAAGAACGCGCGCAGCGTCGGCTGTCGCGCGAAGAAATCGGGCGGCGGTCCCCAACCGACCGCATAGTCCGCGGGCTCCGGGTCCGCGTGCGCGGTCCAGACCGACACGGTCGCGCCCGGCAGGCGCCCGCGCAGCGCCTGCTGCCAGTCGGCAGCGCCCTGCGGGTCCGGGTACACGACGACGATCTTCATGGATGGGCGGGGGCAGCGCGTGGATGTTCTCACGGAGTCGCTAAGATAGGGGCATCGCCCACGCTGCCAAAGAGATTGCCATGACCCGATTTCCGATCCCGCGCCCCGGACCGGCGTGCCCGGCAGAGTGTGGCTCGACGTTGCGCC
>CAYGZN010000041.1:0-7051 GCA_964354355.1 uncultured Burkholderiaceae bacterium
CCTGTGCGTCGCCGACGTCGTCGCAGCGGCGCATGCCGCGACCGCCGCCGCCCGCGGCGGCTTTGATCATCAGCGGGGCGCCGACGCGGCGGGCGTGGTCGACCAGCGTGTCCAGGTCCTGGTCGGCACCGCAGTAGCCGGGCAGGCAGGGCACGCCGATGCGTTCGGCCAGCTGCTTGGCGGCCGACTTGTTGCCCAGTGCCTCGATCGCCTCGGGCGGCGGGCCCACGAACACGATGCCGGCCTCGCGGCAGGCACGCGCGAACCCGGCGTTCTCGGACAGGAAGCCGTAGCCGGGGTGCACCGCCTGCGCGCCGCTCAGCCGGCAGGCGTCGAGCAGGCGGGGCGCATTCAAGTAGCTGTCGCGCGCCGGCGCCGCACCGATCGGCACGGCGGTGTCGGCCAGGCCGACGTGGCGGGCGTGCCGATCGGCCTCGGAATAGACGGCGACCGTGCGCAGGCCCATCGCGCGCGCGGTGCGCATCACCCGGCAGGCGATCTCGCCGCGGTTGGCGACGAGCAGCGTGTCGAAGGCGCCGGTGTCGGAGGCCATGCTCAGCCGTTGCGCGGCAGGATGCCCATCGTCTTGGCGATGATGCCCAGCATCACCTCGTCGGCGCCGCCACCGATCGAGCTGAGCCGCGTGTCGCGCCAGAAGCGGTTGACCCGGGTTTCCTCGACGTAGCCCATGCCGCCCCAGAACTGCACGCACCAGTCGGCCACCTCGCGCGCGACGCGCGCGGCCTTGAGCTTGCACATCGACGCCAGCTGCGTCACGTCGTTGCCGGCGACGTACAGCGCGACCGCCTTGTGGAACAGCGCGCCGACGGCTTCGGCCTCGGTCTGCAGTTCGGCGAGCTTGAAGTAGACGAACTGGTTGTCCAGCAGCGGCTTGCCGAACGCCTGCCGCTCGCGCAGGTAGTCGATCGTCTCGCGGATGATCTCCTTGTTCTTCTGCCAGCCGGCGGCGGCCCACAGCCGCTCCTCCTGGAACTGCATCATCTGGTACATGAAGCCCATGCCCTCTTCGCCGATGCGGTAGCGCTGCGGCACGCGCACGTCGTCGAAGTGCAGCTGCGCGGTGTCCGAAGAGTTCATGCCGGCCTTCTTCAGCTTGCGGGCCACCTCGACGCCGCGCGTTCTCATCGGCACGCAGATCAGCGACTTGTTGCGGTGGGCCGAGCCCTCCGAGGTGTTGGCCAGCAGGCAGATCCAGTCGGCCTGTGTGCCGTTGGTGGTCCACATCTTGCCGCCGTTGATCACGTAGTCGCCGCCGTCCTTGCGTGCGGTGGTCTTCAGCGACGCGACGTCCGAGCCCGCGCCGACCTCGGACACGCCCAGGCACGCGACGTACTCGCCGGAGATCGACGGGGCCAGGAACTGCGTGCGCACCTCGTCCGACCCGAACCGCGCCAGCGCGGGCGTGGCCATGTCGGTCTGCACGCCGATGGCCATCGGCACGCCGCCGCAGCGGATGGCCGACAGGCTCTCGGCGAACGCGGCCGCGAACGAGTAGTCGAGCCCCTGGCCACCGAAGGCCACCGGCTTGTTCACGCCCAGGAAGCCGAGCTTGCCCATCTTGCGGAACAGCTCGTGGGCCGGGAAGATCTCGGCCTTTTCCCACTCGTCGATGTGCGGGTTGATCTCGGCTTCGGCGAACTTCCTGACCGAGTCCTGCAGCTGGAGGTGTTCTTCGGTGTACAGGGAGGGATTCATGGTCTGGGGCTCCATCAGGGTCGGGCGACGCCGAACTGCACGGGGCGCAGCACCCGGCGTTCGGCCTGTTTGCAGACGTCGAGCACCAGCCCGAGCACGCGGCGGGTGTCTCGCGGGTCGATCACGCCGTCGTCGAGCATGCGCCCGCTGGTGTAGAAGGCCGACGACTGGCGGTCGAAATTGGCGATGATGCGCTGCTCGAGCGCGCCGAGCTGGGCTTCGTCGACGGGCTGGCCCTTGCGACGGGCGCCGGCCTCGGCAACGATGCGCATCGTCAGCGCGGCCTGCTCGCCGCCCATCACGGCGGTCCTGCCGTTGGGCCACGAGAACACGAAGCGCGGGCCGAACGCACGGCCGCACATGCCGTAGTTGCCGGCGCCGAACGACGCGTTGCAGTGGATCGTGATCGACGGCACGTTCGCGTTGGACACGGCCTGGATCATCTTCGAGCCGTGCTTGATCATGCCGGCCTGCTCGCTGGACTTGCCCACGATGTAGCCGGTGGTGTTCTGCAGGTACAGCAGCGGGATGCCGGCCTGGCAGCAGCTCTGGATGAAGTGCGTGGCCTTGTTGGCGCCGGCCGGGTCGATCGGCCCGTTGTTGGTCACGATGCCGACCGGCTGCCCGTAGACGGCCGCGTGCCCGCAGACCGTGGCCGGTCCGTAGTCGGCGCCGTAGTCCAGGAATTCGGAACCGTCGACGATGCGCGCGATCACCTCGCGCATGTCGATCGGCGTGCGCACGTCCAGCGGCATCACGCCGGCCAGCTCGTCGCACGGATACAGCGGTTCGACGGCCGGCGCCCCCGGCAGGACCGGGGCCGGCGGGGGGTCCCAGCCGATGCGCGCAACGACTTCGCGGGCGATGCGCAGCCCGTCGGCGTCGTCTTCGGCCAGGTACTCGCCCAGCCCCGACACCGACGTGTGCATCTCGCCGCCGCCGAGTTCCTCGTCGGTCGCGATCTCGCCGGTGGCGGCCTTCAGCAGCGGCGGGCCGGCGAGGAACGCCTTGGCGCGGCCGCGGACCATGATCACGTAGTCCGACAGGCCCGGCATGTAGGCGCCGCCCGCGGTCGACGAGCCGTGCACGACCGCGACCACCGGGATGCCCGCGGCCGACAGCCGCGCCAGGTTGTAGAAGATGCGCCCGCCGTGCACGAAGCCGTCGACCTGGTACAGCAGCAGGTTGGCGCCGGCGGATTCGATCAGCTGCACGTACGGCAGCTTGTTCTCCAGCGCTATTTCCTGGGCGCGCAGCAGCTTCTCGCGGCCCATGTGCTGGATCGCGCCGGCGTCGATGCCGGCGTCGTTGACCAGCACCACGCAGCGTGTGCCGCCGACCCAGCCGATGCCGCTGATCATGCCGCCGCCCGGCACGCTCTTCTCGGGATCCGGGCTGTCGGCCAGCCAGCCCGCCAGCGACGACAGCTCCAGCCACGGTGCGCCCGGGTCGAGCAGCCGTGCCAGCCGTTCGCGCGGCAGCAGCTGTCCGCGGCGCTCGAACAGCGGCCCGGCCCGTGCCGATGCGGCCACCGGGCGCTGCTCCAGCGCGCGCAGCTGCGCGACCAGCTCGAGCATGCCCGCGCGCCGTTCGGCGAACACGGGCTGCGACGGGTCGATCCGGGACTCGATGGCAGGCACGGCGCGCGGCTCGGCTCGGCGGTGGGCTCGAGGCGCCGGGTCAGTCGTGGCGCAGCGCGCGGGGCAGGCTGGCCAGGTGGAAGCCGTCGAACGGCCGGGTGGCCGCGGAGTCGACCGCCATCGGGCGCGCGGGCCAGGTGTGGCGTGCGTTGGGCACACCGCCGTCGACGCGCACACAGGTGCCGGTGATGAACGCGGCCGCGGGCGACAGCAGGAACACGATCGCCGCCGACGTCTCGGACTCGGTGCCTGCGCGCTGCAGCGGGACGACGCCCAGCAGGCGCTTGAGGTTCGCGCGGGTCGACTCGTCGTAGGTGTCCAGGCCGCTGGACGCGATCCAGCCGGGGGCCACCGCGTTGACCCGCACGCCTGCCACCGCCCATTCGCAGGCGAGGGTTTCGGTGAGGGTCAGCATGCCACCGCGCGCGGCTCCCGAATGCGCCATGCTGGGCATGCCGCCCCAGATGTCGGCGATGATGCTCACGATCGACCCGCCGTGCGTCTTCATCCAGCAGTTGTAGACCTCGCGCGCCATCAGGAAGCCGCCGGTCAGGTTGGTGCGCAGCACCGCCTCCCATCCCTTGAGCGACAGCGTCTCGGCGGGCGCCGGATACTGGCCGCCGGCATTATTGACCAAGCCGTCGATGCGCCCGTGCGCCGCGAGGATCGACGCGATGCCGGCCTGCACCAGCGACTCGTCACGGATGTCGAGCGCGTGCTGCGTGCAGTGCCCGCCGGCCTGCTCGATCTCTTGCGCGACCACGGCAAGCTTGTCCGGATTGCGCCCGACCAGCGCCACCGTCGCCCCGAGCGAAGCGAGTTCGTGCGCGGTGCAGCGCCCGATGCCCGAACCGCCGCCGGTGACGATGACGACCTGGTCCTGCAGCAGGCCCGGGCGGAACACGGAACGGTACGGGAACGGTGTGTCCACGGGTCGGCGCAGTTATTGAACGGGATTCGATAACGATGACGCGGCGTGTTCGCGGCGTCAAGTTGCGGCGCAACATTCGCGGCGGGGCCTGGGGCCAGCGGCCGCCTTCTTGGACCGGTCCGGCGGTCGGCACCATTGACGCCGCCGTGCCGCGGACTATACTGAACCACCTTCAATACCGACGGCCCCCCGGGAGCCCCTGGACCCAGCGATGTCGAGCGCGACCAGCGCGATGCCCAAGCGTCGAAAGGCGGTGCGCCGGGCCGAGATCCTGGCTGCCGCCACCGAGGTGTTCCAGGACAAGCCCTTCGAGGCCGCGTCGATCGGCGAGATCGCGGCCCGCGCCGACTGCGTCGAAGGAACGATCTACACGTACTTCCGCAACAAACGCGACCTGCTGGACGCCGTGCTGGCTGCGTTCTACGACCGCCTGGTCGCCGACATCGAGCCGCGCTTCGCCACGCTGGAGAACACGGCCGACCGGCTGCGCTATCTGATCGGGCGGCACCTGCAGATCGCGGTCGACGACCCCGGCTTCGTGCGGATGATCACGCTGGAGGCGCGCGCGCAGCAGCCGTACTTCGGCTCGCGCCTGCACGACCTGAACCGGCGCTACGCGCAGTTCATGGTCCGCACGCTGCGCGACGGCATCCAGCGCGGCGACCTGCGCGAGGACCTGGACCCGCAGATGGCGCGCGATTTCGTGTTCGGCGGGCTGGCCCACTGGATCGGCAATGCGCTGGGCCGCGGCAAGAGGATCGACGCGGGCCGCGCGGCGCGCGAGATGACCCGCATGCTGCTGGCGGGCTGGTCGGCGGCGCCCGCCGCTGAGAAGGCCGACGGCCCGCCGCTGCGGGCGATCGAGGCCAGGCTCACCCGCCTGGAGGGCGAGCTCAGGCGCCGGGAAGCCGGCCCATCGACAGGAGAAGCACGATGAAGGCGAAAAGCGTTCGGATCGGCAGCGCGTCGGGGTTCTGGGGCGACACTGCGTCGGCCGCGCCGCAGCTGGTGCAGCACGGCGACATCCGCTACCTCGTCTTCGACTACCTCGCCGAGGTCACGATGTCGATCATGGCCGGGCAGCGCGCCAAGGATCCCGGGGCCGGGTTCGCGACGGACTTCGTCAACATCACGATGAAATCGCTGCTGCCCGAGCTCAAGGCCAGGGGAATCCGCGTGGTGGCCAATGCGGGCGGCGTGAATCCGCTGGCCTGCCGCGACGCACTCGCGCGGGTCGCCGAGTCGCTGGGGGTGCCGGTTCGAATCGGGGTCGTGCTGGGCGACGACCTGGCCGCGCGCGCGGACGAGTTCCGGGCTCAGGGCGTCACCGAGATGTACAGCGGCGCGCCGTTTCCGACCCACATCGCCAGCATCAACGCCTACCTGGGCGCGCTGCCGATCGCACGCGCGCTGGACGAAGGTGCGGACGTGGTGATCACCGGGCGCTGCGTCGATTCGGCGGTGACGCTGGGCGTGATGGTTCACGAATTCGGCTGGTCGGGCACCGACTACGACAAGCTTGCACAGGGCACGCTGGCCGGCCACCTGGTCGAGTGCGGTGCGCAGTGCACCGGCGGGCTGTTCACCGACTGGGACACGGTGCCCGACTGGGACAACATCGGGTTCCCCGTGATCGAGGCGTCGGCCGACGGCACGTTCGTGATCACCAAGCCCCCCGGCACGGGTGGGCTGGTCACGCCCGCGACCGTTTCCGAGCAGATGCTCTACGAGATCGGCGACCCGCGCGCGTACCTGGTGCCCGACGTGAGCTGCGACTTCACGCAGGTCCGCTTCGAGCCGGCCGGCGAGCACCGCGTGCGCGTATCCGGCGCGCGGGGCCGCCCGCCCACCGACCGCTACAAGGTCAGCGCGACGTTCGCCGACGGCTTTCGCAACACCGCCTTCCTGGTGATCGGCGGCGAGCGGGCGGCGGCCAAGGCGCGCCGCACCGGCGAGGCGATCATGGCCCGTGTGGGCCGGATGCTGGCGGCGCTGAAGATGGCGCCGCTGACCGAGACCCGCATGGAGGTGGTGGGGGCCGAGGACATGTTCGGAGCGAACGCGCGCGACGACTCGCGCGAGGTGATCCTGAAGCTGGCCGTCAAGTCGGCCTCCCGGGCGAGCCTGGAGCTGTTCGGGCGCGAGTTCGCGCCGGCGGCCACGTCGATGTCGCCGGGCACGACGGGCCTGGGCGGCGGTCGCCCGAGCCCGTCGCCGGTGATCCGCCTGTTCTCGTTCCTGCTGCCCAAGCGGGCGCTGCAGGTCGCCGTCGAGGTCGACGGGCACCGCTCGGACTGCGCGGTGCCGCAGGACGGCGGTTTCGACCCGGCCTCGCTGCCGGCGCCGCTGTCGTACGTCGCGCGACCGCCCGCTGCAGCCGGTTCGTCCGGGGTCGCGGAACGGACGGCGGCAACCGCGCGTCGTGTGCCGCTGATCCGGTTGGCGCACGGCCGCTCCGGCGACAAGGGCGACAAGGCCAACATCGGCGTCATCGCCCGCCGTCCGGAGTACCTGCCGGTGCTGGCCGAATGGCTGACGCCCGAGCGGGTCGCCGCACACTTCGCGCACAACGCGCCGAGCCGGGTCAGCCGCTTCGACGTGCCCGGATGCCACGCGATGAACTTCCTGCTGGACGACGTGCTGGGCGGCGGCGGCATGGCGTCGCTGCGCACCGACAACCTGGCCAAGTGCTACGCGCAGGTGCTGCTGACGATGGAAGTGCCGGTGCCCGCGTCGCTGGCGGTGTGACAGAATCGGCCGGCCA